>CAZCHG010000071.1:0-6699 GCA_964498465.1 uncultured archaeon
TAAATATTTTTAGTGTGAACTAATTTTATCCAGAAAGTTTTAAATTTTTAGGTTTTTAAAAACTGGTTGGCAAACTCAACGCCTCAGAAAGAGGGTTTGAAAAAATGATTGAAAAAGAGTATAATGCAAAGAAAGTTGAAGAAAAATGGCTTAGACTTTGGAAAGACGACATGTACTATTTTGATTGGAACTCGAAGAAACC
This sequence comes from uncultured archaeon, assembly GCA_964498465.1. Taxonomy (GTDB): domain Archaea; phylum Halobacteriota; class Archaeoglobi; order Archaeoglobales; family Archaeoglobaceae; genus CAZCHG01. The sequence continues at coordinate 203 of CAZCHG010000071.1, forward strand.
ACATTACATAATAGATACACCTCCACCCTATCCTACGGGCTCTTTCCATATAGGAAATGCGCTTAACTGGTGCTACATCGATTTCATTGCAAGGTACAAGAGGATGAAAGGGTTTGAAGTTATGTTCCCCCAGGGTTGGGATTGTCATGGACTCCCTACTGAGGTTAAAGTCGAGGAAAAATACGGAATTAAAAAGGGAGATTTGCCTAGAGACAAATTCAGGGAACTATGCAGGAAATTTACTGAAGAGAATATTAAGAAAATGAAAGAATGCATGAAAAGACTAGGTTTCTCGATAGACTGGACAAAGGAATACATAACGATGAATCCTGATTATTACGTCAAAACTCAGATATCATTTGTTAGAATGTACAATAAAGGTTTAATCTACAAAGCACATCATCCAGTAATTTTTTGCCCCAGATGTGAGACTACGATTGCTTTAGCAGAAATTGAATACAAAACTAAGAAGACGAAGCTATACTATATAGTGTTTGATAAGGGCGTAATAATAGCTACTACGAGGCCAGAGTTAATTCCTGCATGTGTTGCAATCGCTGTACACCCTGAGGATAGTAGATATAAAAATCTGGTTGGTAAAGAAGTAATTGTTCCGGTTTCTGGGCAAAAAGTTAAAATAATACAGGATGAGGAAGTAGATCCTACTTTTGGGACTGGTATAGTCATGATTTGTACTTTTGGAGATAAGCAAGATGTTAAATGGTGGAAAAAGCATAAACTGGAACTCAGAGTAATAATTGGAAAAGATGGAAAACTTAATGAGCTTGCAGGACCTTATGCTGGTTTATCTATCGAAAAAGCTAGAGAAAAAATAGTTAAGGACTTAAAGAAAGAGAATAGAATAATTAAGGAAGAGGAAATTGAGCATAGTACAGCTGTATGCTGGAGATGCAAGACACCTGTGGAAATAATCCCAGCAGAACAGTGGTTTATAAAAGTAGATAAGGATAAAGTTATTGAGGCTGCTAAAAAAGTGAAATGGATTCCAGAACACATGTTTTTGAGGTTAAAAGATTGGGTAGAAGGAATGGAATGGGATTGGGTAATAAGCAGGCAGAGAATCTTTGCTACACCGATTCCAGTCTGGTATTGCAAGAAGTGTGGAAAGATCAAAGTTGCTAAGGAGGAATGGTTACCAGTGGATCCACTAGTGGATAAGCCACCAGAACCCTGTGAATGTGGATCAACTGAATTCATTGGAGAAGATGACGTGTTGGATACATGGATGGATTCAAGCATAACTCCTTTGGCAATAATTGGTTGGCCGAACGAAATGAAAGAATATCCTGTGCATTTAAGACCTCAAGGTCATGATATAATTAGAACTTGGGCTTTTTATACGATACTAAGATCTATAGCCCTAGTCGGAGAAATACCTTGGACTGAAATTGTGATAAACGGTATGGTTCTTGGTGAGGATGGAAGAAAAATGAGCAAAAGTCTCGGAAATATAATAGAGCCAGAGGATGTGATAGAAAAATATGGAGCAGATTGTTTAAGGCAATGGGCAGCAAGTGGAACTGTTGGAAGCGATGTAGTTTTTACATGGAAAGAAGTAATTGCTGCATCAAGATTCCAACAGAAATTCTGGAGTATTTTGAGATTTTGTGCAATGCATTTGAAAGATTACAAAATATCTGATGAAGACGAAGAATATCTTAGAGATGCAGATAGATGGATTTTGTCTAAGTTAAACAGATTAATAAAAAAAGTTGATAATGCTATGGAAAACTATAGATTCAACGATGCATTGAAGTCGATAAAAACATTTGCTTGGTATGAGTTTGCCGATAATTATATTGAGTTGGTGAAAAACAGATTGTATTCTGGAACAGAATTTGAAAAAAGAGCGGCAAAATATACTCTTTACACTGTTATAAACAATCTAATAAGATTACTAGCACCTTTTACGCCATTTTTAGCTGAAGAATGCTGGAGCACTCTTGGAGAAAAAGGTAGTGTGCATCATCAACCATATCCCAAAGTTGATGAAAGATTTATAGATTTAGAAGCTGAAAAAAGAGGAGAAATGATAAAGGAAATAGCTGCCGCTGTTAGAAGGTATAAACATGATAAAGGTATGGCGTTAAATGCACCTTTAAAAAGAATTGAAATTTATGCGAGCTTAGACTTTGATGTAAGGGATCTTGAAGGGGCAACGAACTCTAAGGTTAAAATTGTTAGGGAAAAACCAAGTGTAGAAATTAAGGTTGAAAAATTAAAACCAAAGTATGAAATAATCGGTCCTAAATTCAAAGATAAAACTAGCAAATTATTAAAGGCAATAGAATCACTCTCAGATAAAGATAAAATCAAGTTGATAAATACTGGTGAATTAAAAATTAATATTGACAGTGAAGAAGTATTTTTAAGGTCAGAGTGGTTTAATTTTGATGTTAAAAAGTTTGTAAAAGGAAAAGATGCAGATCTAATTGAAATACCAGAAAAAGATACAATGATTTTAGTATACAGGTGATAAAATTGCATTGGTTCAAAGAAACTTGCAATGGGTTGGGTTTGGTTGTTGAAGTAAAGAAAAAAATACATGAATCAAAAGGAATTCAAAAAGTGGAACTTTTTGACACAAATTATGGAAAAATGTTGGTTCTTGATGGAAAAATACAAGTCATAGAAAGTTTTGAATTTTATTATCATGAAATGTTAGTTCATGTTCCAATGTTCATTCATAACAACCCAGAAAAGATATTATTAATAGGAGGGGGAGATGGATATTCCCTAGGGGAAATACTAAAACATGAACCAAATGAGGTTTTAGTTGTAGAAATAGATAAAAATGTAATAGATATTTCTGGAAAGTATTTCGGAACTGGAAAGTTTTTCTCCGATAAGAGAGTAACAGTAGTCTTTCAAGATGGAGCTGAATTTGTAAAAGAGTGTAGAGAAAAATTTGATGTTATTATAGTTGATGGAACTGATCCTAGTCCAGCAAGTAAAACTTTATTTTCAAAGGAATTTTTTGAAAACTGCCACAGATTATCAGACATTTTCTGCACTCAAAGCCAGTCTCCTGTTTTTCAAATTAATTATCTTAAGGATATTCTTAGGAGATCAAAAAATTTAAGCAATAGAAAACTTTACTTGGGTTACGTTCCGATGTACCCGCTTGGACTTTGGAGCTATTTAGTTGCATCAAAATTTGGGTATCCAAACCTTGAAGAAATTAAAAGTAGATTTACGGAAAGAAAAATTAGAACTAGATACTATAATCCAGAAATACATTTGGCATCATTTGCATTACCAGAGTGGTTAAAAAGAGAGATATCTAGCTTAATTTAGGTTAAGTCTAAAAATAAGGCTCAAGATAATTCCTTAATTTTGAAATAAAAGTTAAATTATTTTAGATAAAGTAAATACAGAAATTTTGAGTTAACTTAGATTAGAAATCTAGGTGATAACTCTTGGATAGAATAATAAGGATCTCAGCAGCTATATTGTTAATAGTTATTTCAGCACTTTTAATATCTGAGAGTTTGAAAGGCAAACCTGAAGGTATTAATTTAAAAGAGAAACAAAAAATATATTTTTTCTACTCAAATTACTGTCCATATTGTAGAAAAGTAAAACCATGGGTAGATAAGTTAGTTAAGAAAAATTTCAGCGTAATTTACTGCAATCTTGAGAACTGCACTTCGGAATGTATTAATATTTCAAAAAACTACTCAATAATGTATATTCCTACTCTTATAGTTTTTAATAATAAAACAGAGATATTTATTGGATATACTCAAATAAAAAACGAGGTGGAGAAGTTATTAAATGAAAGCAAGTAAATTAAGGCTATTATTTTATTTGTTACTTATTCTGGGAATAATCGTGTGTGTATATATGTTGCACTTGGAAAAGATGACAGGATACTGTCCCGCAAAAGTTTGCAGCCCTTATCCAGCAATTCTTGGGTTAATTTGGTTTATTATAGCGCCAGTTGTTTTTATTGGAAAAAAGGCAATAAAACACGCCTGGCAAGTTTCGGGTTTGGTGGCAGTTGTTGTATTTTTGTCAATTGAGATTTTAAATTCTGAAATATGTTTATTCTGTAGTATTGCGCATATAATAGGTTTACTCATGATAATTATTTCTTCTTATTTTTAATTTTTCAAAATCTGAAACTATTCTGAGCCGCTTGACTTCTTAGGAAAGAAAGTTGGAACTTAAATTATTTGATTTTATACTAAAGATTTAAAAAACCTAATTGTTTAAGGAATATCAAACCATGAAAGGAAAAATAGCCTTAATTTTCTTGTTAATTGTATTTGGATTGGTATTATCAGCAATATACTATACATTTGACAATCAAATTAGGATAAAAAATGAAATAATAATTAAACAAGCTCTAGAATTGCAAAATAAGTCCGAAAAGATTCAGCAATTAATTAAAGCTATAAAGGAAAGGGATAAAAAAATAATGGAATTACAGAGAACCTTAAAGGAGAGGGAAAATGAGCTAAAAATAATAGAAAGCCAGATTAGTAAAATTGAGGAAAATTTAACTAAAGTAAAATCAGAAATAGAAAAACTATCTTGGAATTACTCCCAGTGGGTCTATATAGCTGGAGTCCATGATGGTGAGGGTGCCATATTGATTCTTGAGGGGGAATTAAAAATAGGAACTGGTAAAGTACTAGTAGATCTAGAAAACGCATATCTTGATGTTAGTTTTCAAGAGTCTTTGAATAAAGCCTTAAGAATGATTAATAAAGTCTTTTCGAAAACACTTTCTGGCAAAGATTTAATTTTAAGAGTAAGAAAACCTGGTGCTAAGAAAAGAATATTAATTGAGGGAAAATCTGCTGGAGTTGCAATAGCAGTTCTATTGTACGCTTTACTTGAAAATAAAGAAATAAACAAATCAGTTGTAGTTACGGGAGCAATAGATGAAAATGGAAACGTGGGAAAAGTTGGAGGAATTGAAGCTAAAGCTGAAGCTGCAGCTAAGGTTGCAAAGTTATTTTTAGTTCCTAAAGGACAAAAACCTTTTAGAAGCCCAATTGAAGTTAAAGAAATTTCAACAATTCACGATGCTATTAAATACATGATTATTGAAAAATGATGGGCTTTAATTAAACTTTTAATTAAAAACTTTCATAGAAAATTTCTGGGATCTTTATGGGAAAGACCATAACGGAAAAAATATTCTCTAATGCTTTAGGAAAGGATGTAAAGGCTGGAGAGTACGTTTTAGCGCCAATAGATAAGGCTATGATTCATGATATAACAGGACCTTTAGCAATAAAAGCCTTCAGAAAAATAGTAGGTGAAAATGGAAGAGTGTGGGACCCCTCGAGAATTATAATGATATTTGACCATCAGGTTCCAGCTGATAGCATAGCTGCAGCAGAGAATCATAAGTTATTGAGAAAATTTGCTAAAGAACAGGGCATAAAGAATTATGATGTTAAGGAAGGTATAGCTCATCAGGTTATGGTAGAAAAAGGACATGTGTTTCCAGGTGAGATAATAGTTGGTGCAGATAGTCATACTTGCACTTATGGAGCATTAGGAGCCTTCTCAACTGGTATTGGTTCAACTGATATGGGTTTTGTTTTTGCAATAGGTAAATTGTGGTTTAAAATTCCGGAAACAATTAAATTTGAAATTAATGGAAAGTTGGGCAGGTACATCTGCGGTAAAGACGTAATTTTGAAAATTATAGGTATAGTTGGTAGCGATGGAGCAAATTACATGGCATGTGAATTCCATGGAGAAACTGTAAGAAAAATGAACATAAGTGATAGATTGACTATGTGTAACATGGCTATAGAAATGGGAGGAAAAAGTGGAATAATTGAACCTGATAAAATTACAAAGCAATATTTAAAATCTATTGGAGTAAATAAGGAAATTCCAGAATGGGTTAAAAGCGATGAAGATGCTAGTTATAAAAGAGTTGTAGAATTAGACGTAACGGATTTAGAGCCACAAGTAGCGAAACCACATAGAGTAGATAATGTAGTTGGGATCTCTGAAGTAAGAGGGATAAAGGTTGATCAAGTGTTTATAGGATCATGTACAAATGGTAGATTTGAGGATCTGAAAGTTGCGGCTGAGATACTTAAGGGTGAAAAAATTGCAAAAGGTACAAGAGTGATAATTATACCTGCTTCAAGGACAGAGTATCTCAAAGCGCTTAGAGCGGGATTTATTGAAATATTCATAGAAGCTGGAGCAATTGTAGAATTTCCATGCTGTGGTCCATGTATGGGTGGAAGCTTTGGGCTAATAGCAAGTAATGAAGTATGTTTATCTACATCTAATAGGAACTTTGTAGGTAGACAAGGGAGCCCTGAAGGAAAAATATATCTAGCATCGCCAGCAGTTGCTGCGGCATCAGCAATTTATGGGGAAATTACAGATCCAAGAGAAATATAACCCCAAAGGTTGATTTGCAGTACTGCAAGGAATTAAAATTTTTGCAAAAGGATATTATTATCAATCCAAAGACAGTCTTTGATAAAATA
>CAZCHG010000072.1:0-6696 GCA_964498465.1 uncultured archaeon
GTTATGTTCACCAATGCTCACAAAATGAAACTGCTTCGCAAGGCGTTGTTTACTTAAAACCTTTACAAAAGTCTTGAAAGTAAGTTTATAAATTTTCAAATCTCATTTAAAATTGAGCGTTTAAATAGTAGAAAAAGTATAGGTAAATAAAATAGGGAGATGATTACACTTGTCTTCCAACATAAATTCTACTGAAAGGAAAATCATAGTTGAAAGTAAAAGAACTTCTAAAATCTCCACTTCTGTAATAAGAAAAATGTTTGAAATCGCTGAAAAAGCTGTAAAATCTGGAAAAAGTGTGATTAACCTATCTATTGGAGAGCCAGACTTTAGAACAGATAGCAAAATACTTGAGCGAGCATACGAGGCTATGAAAAAAGGCTATACGCAATATACATCAAATTTTGGTATTCAAGAAATAAGAGAAGCAATATCAGAACTTTATAAGAAAAAAGGTTTTAACGTGGATCCTGAAATGGTAATGGTCACATGTGGTGCTAGTGAGGCTTTGCTGAATATATCATTAGCCTTCATAGAGCGTGGATCTGAAGTAATAATTCCCTCACCAAATTTTATTTCGTATTTTACATATGCTAAGTTATGCGAAGCAAAAGTCAAGCAAATAAGAACTCATGATAACAATTTCAAGGTTAAAGCTGACGAAATAAACGAAATTATGAGTAAGAAAGTCTCGACAATATTTTTAAACTATCCAAACAATCCAACTGGTGCAATTGCTGACAAAAGAGAATTAATTTCTATTGCTGAGATTGCGCAAGACTATAATGCCATAGTAATCAGCGACGAGATATATGACGAGATCTTCTATGAAGTTAAACCGTTCAGCTTAGTAAACTTTGATAATGTAATAGTAGTAAACGGTTTCTCAAAATCACTAGCTATGACTGGATGGAGAATAGGCTATGTCATTGCTGATAAAAATTTGTTAGATCCAATATTAAAAGTCCATCAAGTAAACGGTGTTTGCGCACCAGCATTTGCCCAAAAGGCAGTAGCAGATACAATTTTTGAAGGGGATTATTATAAAATAGTAAAAGCAATGGTTAGCGAATTTAAAAAAAGAAGAGATTTTATGTATAAATCTCTAAGAAATATAGGAATTGATGTCATAAAACCAGAAGGAGCTTTTTACATGTTTCCAAGAGTACCTATCGATTGCTTTAAATTTGTAGAATACTTCTCGGAAAAAGGTGTAATTTTTACCCCAGGGACTCCATTTGGTGAGGGCAACGAAAGATACATAAGAATTTCCTACGCTGCCTCATTAGAGAAAATTAAAGCTGCTATGAAGATTTTAGAGGATGAGTATCCTCGTTTGCTTTAATTTTGTAAAAGTACGCTAAAAATTTGCTTAAGTCTCGCACAACAATGATAAATAAAGCCCTATTCTGAATATTATAAATTTACTACTTACTTAATGAGCTTAAAAACTAAGAGAGAAATTACACGTACTCTTATAGCAAATTTCTGTGCTTCGTGTAAAACAAGCGTTAAATTTTACCTTCTGCTTTAATTTCCCATCTTGTAAAAGCGAACCAGTAAAGTAAAACAACATTTACTGGTGTTATTCCCATCAGAAAAGCCAACCATTTAGGTTTTCCAGTTCTTTCGAAGATTTTCCACCATGGATAAATTACCAGTAGGTACAAAAGAATACCAGCGATTCCTAAGAGAAATTCAGAAAACATCATCAATTTATATTATTTGTTAACAAATTTTTTAGAGTTGTTGCTTAGATCCATTAAGATTTACATCTTGAAATTGTAAGTTTATTTACTTTAATTACTATTTGACATGGAGATGCTGGAGTTAGAGTGAAGAAAAATATGCAAAACAACAGCAAAGGTTACTTAGAGTTAAAAAGAAAGGTTTTAGATAAAAATTATTGTGTAAAATGCGGAGCATGTGCAATAGTTTGCCCAGTGAATAAGATCCTATTCTTGGATTACTCTATTATGTTCAATAAAGATGTTAATTGTATAAATTGCAAATTATGTACAAATGTTTGCCCAAAAATAGATAATAATTTTGTTAATTTCTCAAATAAGGAAAAGTACTACTCCGCTAAATCAACAAGAATTGTTGGGCAAGATGGTGGCCTAGCCACTGAGTTTTTAATTGCGGCAATAGAGTTAAATATAGTGGATGCCATTATTGCAGTAAATAAAGACAGATTTTGGAGACCGATACCTGTAGTGGTTAATTCAATCGAAGATATCGAGAAATGTAAATTCACAAAGTTTGGAGAAGTCTGTATTTTCTGCTCCTTACCTAAAGTTAGGGATAAAAAGGTGTGTATAATAGGTCCACCATGTATAGTTAATGCGGCAAGAAAATTGCAAAAACTAAAGTACAATAATATAAAATTAATAGTTGGGTTGTTTTGCAGTGAAAATTTTGAATACAATGGATTGATCAACTTTCTTAGAAATGAAAATGTAGCTATCGATGAGATAGTGAAATTTAAAGTCAAAAAAGGTTTCTTTGAAGTTATAACCAAAAGTGGAACTTTCAAGTTTAAACTAGAAAGGTTAAAAAGCCTCGTTATGGATGGTTGTAAAATTTGTCAAGATTTTTGTGCACTTAATGCAGATGTAAGTATTGGTTCTGCAGGATCAGAGGATGGTTATTCAACTGTGATAATTAGAAGTAAAATTGGTAAAAAAATTTTTGAATTTCTAATAAAGAAGAATAGAATAGTTTTAAACAACAATTTAGATACATCTTTGATAAGAAAAATGATTAGAAAAAAATCAAAAAAGTAACTGAACTATGATAATTTTTTAAATTACAGATATTTGAAAATAATGCCTTGAATTTGAGTTTAGAGAAATATTATTATTCTACATCCGAAAATTACGTCCTAAAATTAAAATAACTCTTTCTTTCAAAAGTTAAATTTTGTCAGTTAATTTTTATAAAAATTTAAAATATTAAAAATTTTAACAGAATTGGCTGCATAAAAATAAATAAACTACGAAAATGATTAGAATCACTAAAAACATATATTTGCTATAAAAAATTTAAATTCTTGGTTTCTTTCCTAAAGATTACAAAAAGATTAAAAGAAAAAATTAAAAAATACCTATCATTCACACTAAGAGACTAAATTCTTTGGCTAATTTTGCTTTAAGGTACTAAAGATAAATTGTTTAAATTCTAACGTTAAAAGTTAATTTAGGTAAAAAATTGTTACAAAAGCTGCTTAAAAATTCTTAACCCCAAATTTTTAATTCTCATCTAATCCGTCTTCAAGGAGGTTTTAGTTGATTTGAGCTACGATTTAATTAAGATTGGCAAAGTACTGGAACCTCGAGCTTCTATTAGTTTTAATTTCCCAATACTAGTTGTATTTTTACTGGAGAGTGCGCTAAATGGAGGAGATAAGAGTTTGTCCAGTACACGGATTTTACAGAGGTGAAACCTGCGAGTGCGGTTATAAAGGTGAAAAAATTCTAGATAGAGACAAAGTTGAAAAATTAGGAAGATTTGTTTCTGGACTTTTAAGGCATTTTCCTGAAAAGTTTAATCTAAAGATGGACAAAAATGGATGGGTTGACTTCAATATGCTTGTCAAAATTGTAAACAGAAGATACCCTTGGGCTAATAGGTGGGTTTTAAAAGCTTTAATTTATTCAGATAAAAAGCAGCGTTATGAGCTCAGAGAAAATAAAATAAGAGCAAAGTACGGCCATAGTGTAAAAGTTGTTTTAGATGATTATCCTCCTGCAGAGGAAGAAGTATTATATTATGGTACAAGTGAGGAGGAAGCTCAGAGGATGTTAGAAATTGGCCTAAAACCCGTTAAACAAACATATGTTCATCTTTCAACAACATTGGAGAAAAGCGAAGAAGTTGCTAGACATAGAACTGATACACCAGTTATCTTGGAAATAGATGCTAAAAGAGCGAGAGAAAACGGAGTTAGAATGATTAAAGCTAATGATAACATAATATTATCTGAGGAAATTCCACCTGAATTCATTATAAGAGTTATGAAGATAAATAAGAAATAACAGTATCTCGCAAGATAATTAAGATCAAATTTTATTTTTAAAGTGATAGGAAATGAGATTAAAAGGGAAAAAAATAGTGCTCGGTGTTACGGGAAGCATAGCTATTGTAGAAATTCCTAGATTAATTAGAGAGCTAAAAAACAGAGGTGCAGAAGTGATAGTCGCTCTTTCCAAGTCAGCTATGGAATTCATTAATCCTAAAACATTTGAATTTTTTAGTGAAAACAGAGTTATAACAGATATCTCTGGCTACGCTGAACACGTTAAGCTTTTAAGTGCAGACGGAGAAGCTGACGTTTATCTCATTGTTCCAGCCACATTAAATACAATTTGCAAGATTGGTTCTGGTATTTCTGATACTACTGTGACTTTATTTGCTTCCATTGCCATAGGATCTGGAAAACCAGTAATTGTTGTTCCAGCGATGAATTTATCGCTATTTAATAATCCAATTTTTCTAGAAAACCTCAGGAAACTCGAAAAAATTGGTGTTGAAGTAGTGTATCCAAGAATCGAAAATAGCAAAGCAAAAATCGCTGAGATAGAGAGAATTTGTCTTCATGTAGAAAAATCTATTTACGAGCACGATTTGGAAGGCAAAAAAATTGTCGTCACATCTGGTCCAACTTTTGAATTTATAGACTCGATTAGATTCATAACAAATAAAAGCTCTGGGCTAATGGGTAGAGAATTGGCTTTAGAGGCTTGGAGAAGAGGCGGAAGGGTAATACACATATCTTCAAGGTTAATAAATTTACCATTACCAGATTTTAGAGAAATAGAAGTCAAAACCACTAATGAAATGCTAAATGCCGTTTTAAAAGAAATAGAGGATTGTGATCTGTTTATTTCCGCCGCTGCCCCTCTAGATTTTGCAGTTGAAAATAAATTCCCTGGAAAAATAAAAAGCGATAAGGAATTACAAATTAAACTGAAAGTTTTGCCAAAGATAATCAAAGAAGTCAGAAAAATTTACTCGGGCCACATTATAGGATTTAAAGCGGAAGTTGGTGTAAGCGATGAAACCTTATATCAGATCGCTTTGGATAAAATGATCGATGATAAGTTAGAAATGGTTGTTGCTAATGATGTTACAGAAAAAGGTATGGGTACAAAAGACATAAGAGTTTTGATTTTAACGAAAAAAAGTAAAATCTGGTATGAAGGATTAAAAACTGAAGTTGCAAAGAAAATTTTGGATGTATACGTGCAAGATTACTTATGTTAGTAGTTCCAGCTAGTATAACATGCTTTTTCTCTCCAGAAATTCATTCTAATCCCTTAAAATCTGGATCGCTTGGCGTGGGTATAGCAATAAAACATGGAGTTAGAGTTAAGTTATGCAAAGGCAACGATAGAGAACATGTAATATTCAACGGTAGAAGTATAAAATTTCCAACAGTGGAATACGTGTTAAAGACTTTTCAATGCAATTGCGTTGAGATTTTCTCAGATTTACCATTAGGTTGTGGATTTGGAATTAGTGGAGCTTCTACATTAGCAACTCTAATAGAGATAAATAAAAAATTTAAACTTAGCAAAAGTATAGTGGATTTAGCTGATTTCGCACACAAGGCAGAAGTTTTAAATAAAACAGGTTTAGGTGACATAGTAACACAGTTTCATGGAGGAGTAGTAGTAAGACTTTCGCCAGGAAGTCCTTCAAGAGCTTTGGTAAAAAAATTGAATTGGGATTTGAAGCTTGATATACTCATAATGGGTCCTATGAATACTAAGGAAATTTTAGAGTCCCAATCTATAAATAAAATAAAGAAAATTGGTAAGCTTTGCTTGAGAAATTTCCTAAAAGAGCCTACTGTCGAAAATTTATTCAAACAATCAAAAATTTTCTCCGTTGAGACGAATTTAATTACAAATAAAATCCGTGACATAATAGAGGCTGTGGAGGCTGAGGGAGGATTAGCTTCAATGGTTATGATCGGAAATTCTGTTTTTGCATATAAAGGTTACAATGCTTTGAAAAATTTTGGAAATGTAATATCTTCAGAGATAAACAATAAGGGAGTCAAGGAGCTTTCACCATCAGAGCTCTAAAAACAATAACAAAGTTTAAGTGTCTTTAAGTTTCATAAACATAAGAATAAAAACTAGAATACTTATGACCTCAAGTAATCTATCAATATTTTTCTTGTTCGTTAAGAGCCAGTTTTGTCCTACATCCTTCGAGAACTTGGGCCCGTGGTCTAGGTGGTAATGATGCCGCCCTCACGAGGCGGAGGTCCCCGGTTCAAATCCGGGCGGGCCCATTTCATTAAGCTCAATTTAATTCAATTCTTAAAGATGATAAATTAACTAGAATATTCTAGAATTAAGGTAAGTCTATGATTGATGCTCAATTGCAACTAAAAATCTCGTTAATTAAATCTGTTCAGCGAGCTGTTGGATGGTCAGTTTATAGAAAATTATTATAAGCCCAGATTGCTCGAACACTTCAAGGAGTTTCGTAAAACGAGGTGGACTATTCGTATAGGTAAGAACTAGAGCATTTGAGTAAGAACAAAAACTTTTAAATTACACAGAATCAATCTGATAACTCTCGTGCTGATGACAAGCTGTTTGGCTTATCAGAGAGATTGGTAATCAGTAAGGCTGGCTATCCGTCGATGTTGCTCTCAATGAAGAACCAATAAACATGCCT
>CAZCHG010000073.1:0-6689 GCA_964498465.1 uncultured archaeon
AAGGTGCCAAAATAGCATAGGGGAATCAGAGAATAGGTTATATGGCCCCATAAGTTTAAATGCTTAATCCGTGTAAGAAAAGGGAAATTTTTATAGCGGAGTACTTTGGCAACATATAATAGTTCTTGAAGAAAGTCGAAAGACTTTCGTATCTTTTTACATATCATATATTTTATATATTTTCTTTGAAATTCGATGTAGTCTTCAAAATGAAGTCCAAATTCTCTGCTAACAATATAGCGAAAAACTATATCGCTTGCCCTTACAACTTCAAACCAATATTTTATAGCGTCCCTGTTCTTTCTTTTGATCCCAAGTTTGGATTCTGTTGCTTCCACCGTAAGCTTGAGAAAATGCGGGAAATTGCCTTTTAACCAGCCGAAGTGCTTCTCAAACACGTTTTGGAATATTTCGTTTCTCTTCTTATACGAAGGATGATATCTATGAATGGAGAGAAGTAAAGCATCCTGACATGCCAAAATGATTTTATCTGTCCAAAAAATCATTTCTTCTGTTAGATTTTCAAGCGAAAAATGCTCCAACGCTTCTGCCATTCTATTAAATAGCAATCTTACCCCTTCCCAAAGTGGTATATCCTCCGGCTTAAAATTCGGGATCTTCTCCAAATAATTCTTCCCGTAGATTACCCTTGACCCATACTTCAACTCGTAATTAGCTATTGTTGGTTTAGTATTTTTCTTCATAAAAGGGAGGAAAAGGTAAAAAGTCTGTGTAAAACCCCAGATCTCAACTTTTAAGCCTGTCTTCTCGTAGAAATATAGTTGAAACTCATCTAATTCCCTTCTGTTAAATATCCACTTATAGGGAATCAGTATAATCTCGCAGTCGCTCAGGAATTTTAATTTTCCTTTCTCATCAAAGACCGTTGCTTCTCCTCTTCCAAAACTTCCGCTCAAGATTATCGATTTAGGATGAAAACGAGAAACTATTTCTTCTCTTAATTCTTCAATTATCTCAGTAACTCTTTTATTTATACCTGGATCTTCTGTATACTTCATTTCCATATCGGTTCGCCATCCATGTAATCAGGGATTTCTAAGCCAAGAGCTTGTAAAATAGAAGGGGTAATGTCTTGAAGTTTTATGCGAGTTCCTTTTATTTTCCTATTTGCCACGCAAACTGCATCGGAATCTGGATAATCTGGCAAATAACCATGCATATATCTTACATCTTTTGGTATGATTTCTTGAAACACCGCGCCCTCGTCTAGGTAGAAAATTAGATCACCGTATCTGTTATCTGATATCTCGGCATGGTACTTAATTAGGAATTCCTCATCTAAAGTAAAGCCAAGCCCCTCCAGTTTGCTAAGTATTTTTTCTACCTCTTCCTTTTCTCTCTCATTCCTAAACCAGAACCTCAGATAATTAGCGTCAATGAAATGTATATAATCACACAGATCTCTGCCGTGCGAACTAAATAGCGAAGAAGCTTCTACTTTTTCCCTTATTTCCGCTTGGCCATGATCCGAGAAAACAAAAAAGTAGAAGTTGTCACTGAAAATTTTCTCACTCCTCGAATAAATACCTTCTAAGGTGTAATCGATCTTTTGAAGTACCTCTCGTATTTTTGGAGAATCCTGTCCAAACTTGTGAGCGTAATAATCTATATCCCCTATGAAAACATACAGCCAACTTCTATAATCACGATTGTTAGGAGGGTTAACTCTCTCAAGAATTTTTATCGGTCTGAATGGCGTCCAGATCCAAATCACTCTATAGGGGATCTTCCCGCGCTTTAGAATCTCAAAAATAGTGGGATAACTCTCTATAAATGAGTTTGGTTTTCCCCAGAATTTAACCATATCGAAATCAAAATTTGCCCAAAAACTTATTGGCATATTTTCAAAGACTACATCCCCGTAGGGAACTACCATGGATTTGGGTAAACAGATAGACTTGTAAAGGAATTTTTTAAGGCGTCGACTCCTATTAACCACTCCTAACTTACTGAGGAGCTTGAAGGGCGATGTTTCTGGCCTAAATTTCCATATGAAATGGTGTTTATGTTTGTTAGGAAATACGCCCGTATACATAGAAGCGTGGCAGTTGTTTGAATAAGCAGGTAGTTCAGTCTTTATTCTCGACACATTTTCGAAGGAATTTAAGAACTCCATGTACTCAACAGTTTCGGGCTTTAGAGCGTCTATGAACACAGTGAGTACGAAATTCATCTGAGCCCACTTTTTTCTTTCAAAAATTTGAGAGCCGTTTCGTTCCCTAGCTTTGCGCATTCCAGATCATCTAGTCCTCTGAGCTTTCCAGCAATAAATCCAGCTGAAAAGACATCACCTGCGCCTGTTGTATCTTCGATGTTTAGCTCCCGTGTTGGCACTAAAACATAATCCCCGTTTGAAGAAACAATGCACCCATTTTTGCCCATTGTTACCACTACGAGACTTGCTAACTCCTCCAAATCTTTTAGTACTTCGTCTACCTTAAGTTTTTTTGTCATTGCCCGTGCTTCATAAAAGTTCAATATCAGAACATCAACGAATCTACGGATATAATCCCTAAAGGATTCCTGGATGATGTTTGGCGCGCCCGGATTAAACCAAATCTCGCACTTCCCCTTACAGCTTTCCGTGGTATACAAGATAGCTTGTTTTGTTTCCTCTGACATAAACGAATACCCCGAAAAATAGACGAGCTTTGAGTTCACTATTTCATCAAGGCATCTTTCGATTTCTTCCTTAGCTAGGTAATCATTCGCACCCCTATTTGCTATCATCGTCCTTTCCCCATTCTCGAACGTCAAGCTGATGCATAAACCTGTTGGATTTCGAGCATCCACGAATAGAAGATCTTTCACACCTTCTTCTCTTAGCTTTTGCCTGAAATAATTGCCAAATACGTCGTTACCTACTTTTCCTACAAATTTCACTCTACCGCCAAGTCTCGAAATCCAGACAGCTACATTTGCTGTTCCACCGCAAATTGTTGTTATCTTCCTGTGATAGGTTTCACCCTTCTTTATTCCATAAACGGGAACAACTATGTCTATGAATGCGTCACCCACCACTGTCACGCTCATGCCTTCATTAACTCCATAAACCTGTAATAGTTCTTTCTGAAATCCTCATAGTGGTGTTGAAATTCCACCTCGAGTATATAAGGTCCCTTAAAAAATTTATTAAGCTCTGGAAGGAAGGAGAAATTGATCTTCCCATCTCCTATTGGCAAATGATCCCTCCTTCCGTCATAATCGTGAACATGAACAGCAGCTATTAAGTCTTTTTCAGATTTGATAAAACTTTTCAGAGAGCCATATTTTTCGTAGGGCATATTCTTCTTAATTAGATATAGTGGCAGGAAGAGATCAAAAACTCTTAAAGCCAAATCTTTTAATGGATATGAAGAAAGCGATGGAAGCCTCCTAATATGTGCATGCCCCACATCAAAGGTTATTTTAAGCCACTTCGAGTTAATTTTTCTCACTAGTCGTGTCAACGAACTAAGGTCGTGTAGAAAATCTGCGTTCTCTAGAGCTAGCAGAATTGAGTGCCTTTTTGCAGTTTCTGTAAGCTCTTCGACGATTTCCTCCCATTCCCCGAATTCTTGCTCTGGAGTTAATGCGTAGTTTAACCCCCTTGTATGCATAACACAATAATCGACATCTAGTTCAGACGCCTTTTCTATCGCACTTCTAAGTTGAGCCATGGAAGTTTCTTTAATGTAAGGATTTTGAGATATGGGATTCAGATAAACAAATGGAAGATGGACACCAACGACCTCGAAATTGTCTATAAAATCTTTAAGCCTTTTATCTGCTTCCCAGTGCCACAATGCTGGTCTTCTTCCTTCCTTTTCAAATCTAATCTCAACAGCATTTAAATTGAGATCATTTGATAGTTTTAGGTAAATCTCGATTGCTTTTTCAACTGTTAGTCCCTTGAAACCTCCAAGAGATGCTCCAACGATTATCTTTCCCACCCTTTTAACCATTAACCAACTCTCGATATAGTTTTTCAGTTTGTTCGGTTATCTTCTCCCACGAGTAATTCTTTACAATATTTCGTGCTTTATTTGCAATATGCTTTCTTATATTTTCATTTGTCAGGAGATAGACTATGGCGGTTGCAAGTGCATGTGGATCATTCGGAGGGACCAATAAACCCGTTTCTCCATGCTGAACGATTTCTGGAATACCACCAACTTTGGTTGCAACTATGGGTACTCCAGAGGACATTGACTCGAGAATTACAAGAGGTAGACAATCTTCACGCGAGGGAAGAACAAAGATATCTGCCGACTTGTAGTATAAGGGCTTATCCGCTTCTTTTATGAACCCAGGAGTGGCAATTGAACTGCTAATGCCCAATCTATCTATTAACTGTTCTATCTCAGTTTTCATCACCCCTTTACCAGCTAATATTAATTGTGCTTCAGGCACATTCTTCTTAATTTCCGGTATTGCTTTTACTAAAATATCCGGTCCCTTAGCATATCTGATCGCACTCAAGAATAGTATGATCTTTTTATCTCGTTCTAACCCTAATTTCATCCTGCACTCTTCCTTTGAGTATGGAATGTTAAAAACATCTAAATATACCCCATTCCTGATTACCTTGATTTTGTCCTCAAAGAGTGGTAATAATCGAGACTCTTTTATGTAGTTTTTAGATGGAGAAATGATGATGTCTGCGTGATTAAGAATGTTCTTCATCAATTGAAATAGAACTTGGTTAGAAATGCGGGTAAATAAATTGAGTCTAAATAATCCACATCTCTTTATGAGATCATGAGAAATAACCACATCTCCATGATATGTAACAACCAAGGGCTTCTTTTTCTTTTTTGCGTATAGGAGGGCGGCAATATCCAAAGGAGAGTATCCTGTGTGCAGATGAACAAGATCAACTTCCAGGCCCATTTCTAGAGGCTTGAGTAAATAATCGAACGAAACATTGTGATTGAAGATGTGGTAATCCGATTTAAACCCAACAATAGTGATATTTTTATCTTTCTTGATGGAACTCTTACTGTGTGTTGTGAAAATGATTATCTCATGTCCTCTATTAGCCATATTCTTAGCAAGGTCATAAGCTACGGTTTCCGCTCCACCATACTTGTGACTGAACAAAGGAAGTTCGTATACAAAGTATGCTATGCGCATCTTAATTTTCCCCATCTAATTTACATCCAGATCGCAGATTCAGAACCTCTTTATATACCTCTAAATGCATCTTTGCGACGTTATCCCATGAGAGTTCTTGTGCTTTCTTTAGCGCATTTCTCCCCATCTTTTTTCTGAATCCATCATCTTTCAAAAGCTTTATTATCGCCTCCGCTAAGGCTCTTGGATCTCTGGGAGGAACAATCAACCCCTCTATACCATCCCTTACAAGATTTGGAAAGTCCCCAACGTTAGTAACTATTACAGGCCTTCCGAATGAGAAGGCTATCGTAAGAACCCCGCTATGTCCTATGTGACACAAGTAAGGCAAAACTACAACCTTTGAGCGCTGAAACAATTGAGAGACCATCTCGTTCGGAATGAAGTAATTATAGATTTCAAACCTTAATCTATCACTTATCTGGTATTTTGAGATGTCGCCCTCGCCAGCAATTATAACCTTTACGTCCGGAATCTCTTTGGAAACAATTGGAACAGCCCTCATCAAGTACTCTAAGCCCTTATGTGGTAATATATAGCCAAAAAACAATATACAGTTCTCCTTGCTTTCTGGAACATCTTTATTGCCTTTGAAAAACGAATAAGCTCCATGTGAAATTACGGCAATTTTTGCTGGGTTTACACCCTTTTTTATCAGAGTATTTTTATCCCGCTCGGTATGAACAATTATTTTATCCGACTCGACCAAAGATTTTGTAAGCTCCGTAATGCTTGCTAAAATTCCATACACAAAATTTTCAGAGCTTAGTAGAGCCAGAGGAGACTCAAATGTGGCGTGCAGGGTACTAACTATTGGATATTTTTCATGAATTCTATACAGAAACGTAAAGATAGCTGACTGCGGGTAGAGTTCTGGAAAGTGAACGATATTAGGTCTTATGCTATCAATTAGCTTGATATTCCTGAAAGAAAAGAAGTTAATTAAGTTCCTTAAGGGAAAAGTCGCGTGTGTTCCACTTTTCCTTGAGAAGTACATTGGTTTGAAGGCATTAACAACCTCTACTCTTCCAGAAAAAAGCTTATCATTAGAATCTTTTGGCTTTAAGACTGTTACATCGGCATATTTAGATACAGCATTTGCCAATTCTGCCGTGTAATGGGGGATTCCGCCCCAACTAATTGGTAAAATATATGTCACTTTCATTCTTTTTTGCACTCTATAATCACTCTATAACTCAATCCCGGAAACACTGTAAAAATCTTATCCACAGCCTTAACAAACCTCTTAAACCTCATATCCTCCGGCAACATCGCACATGAACCCTTCACTTCCAAGATTTCAAATTTGTGAATCTTCAGCAATTCTTTGAGTGAGCGTAAGGTAAAGAATCTGATGTGGTCTGGTGCTGCACCACCAGCACTAAAGCCTAAGTGTCCAACAGAATTATTCAAACTAACCATTACACTAAAAGGCTGATAACCAAAGAGCAAAGCGATTCTGTTGTGAATGGAAGCCAAATTTGGTGTTGATAAAACAAAAATTCCATTCAGTTTCAAAACCCTGTAAACTTCCTCAAGAAAGTGGTCTGGGT
>CAZCHG010000074.1:0-6638 GCA_964498465.1 uncultured archaeon
CAAAGGTTTCGAAGTTTTCTACAATTTCTTCAGAGTACACCAAACTTTGAAAAACATTCCAGTTACCTTAATTAAAAACTAAAAGGGTCAGCACCCTTCCACGTTAGTGTAAAAACATAAATACTTGAAGGTATAAACTTTTAACACGACAGTATGCGTGATTGAGGATTTGGAGTTTTTTTAGGGAATGTGTGAGGACTGCGAGACTTAAGTTGTAGTGGAAACGACAGACAGATAAAGATGCAAAGATAAAGATGCGCGCCGGTTCAATTGGGTTTAGAAAGGAGTACTAGAAAGACGATCCAGAGCTCAAGAAAGTCAAGGAATTTGTAAACCTCGGGAGATTCGCTCAGATGGTCGATGTTGAGAGTGATAACTGTTTTTTGCATAATGGAATTAACACTATTTTCTACTTTAAACAACGATCTTAGAGGATTCTTAAAGGATCAGAATTGTGAAAAGAAAGCCTTCTGCAAGAAACTAAAAGAGAAAACAAAAACTGGAGCAGATAAATACCCGTGTTTTTATCGTTGGCGTAAAATTAGAATGAGTGGAAGTAACCGATGAAAAAATTCCTCATAGCTAATGAGAAGCTATTAGAAGTTAACTTTCTACTCCGAAGCAACTAAAATAGGTTTATTTTTCAGCTTTTTCTCCAGTTTTTTGCGCTTTATGATCTCTCCTGTTATATCAAACCCATGAGATATTATCTTTTGCTCCATTATATCTTGCAAAAACGTATGCGTAATAATTGGGATTACAACATCGCTTCGTGGAGGTTTCTCTAATGTATTTTCTACTATGTTCACGACTCTCTCGTACATCTTTTTTATTAGTTCATCTAGCTCAGAGTCTTCAAAAATTACTTCAATGAGCTCTTGTAGCTTCTCTTTTTTTATCCCTTCAGTTATAATAACATCCGAACATGCTCCTATAGTGTAGAGATGGAAGGTATCTTCAATTTTCTCATAAATTTCACTGAACTTTTCACAAAACTCATTGTATTCATTTTCAACTCTTTCCAAAAGTTCTTTAGATACAATTCCGTGTTTTCTTAGCATTTTTATAAGTTTTACATAAGAGAAGTTAAGGCGAATGATCGATTTGACATAGAAATATGACCAAGGTACTAACTCCATAAAAAGCTTGGACTTGCAAAAGGGAATGAGAATTTCTGCAAGTCTGGATGTAGGAGTTAATGACAAAACTTCCCTAATTTCTGGGAACTCTTTAAGCCTTTCGTCTTCATATAGAACAGAGAGAGTACTTTCGGTCAGCATTGATAACCTTTCCTCCATTTCCCTTAGCATAACAACAAGTGGATGTCTAAGGTTTATTTTGTAAAGCTTAACTCTACCAATCTTTCTTGAAACTTCCACAATTCCTTCTTTCTCTATCTCCTTGAAATATTTGTAAAACGTTTGCTTATTCATACCTAAAGCCTCAATGACTTCTTTCTTTGTAAAGTCAAAGAGAGGATTATCCAAGAAAAAGTCTATTATCCTTAATCTTGGATTTTCACCCAGTGCTTTTAGCAGGATGGACTTTTCTTTGTAAAGTTCTTCCATAGTACAAACTAATTTATAAAGTATTTAAATTATTCTTTCGATGGTACTCTAAATGGACTTGAGTGATTATGAACTCAAGGCTGACATTATGTACAAGTTAATGAGAAGAGGTTGCTGGGGTGGAAAGTACGTACCTATGGACAGTCTTGTTAGGTGGTTAAGCAAGAGAGTAAAGAAAAATGGAAGGAGAGTTAGGAATATTATAGAACAGCTTATTAATGAGGGATTTTTAATTTTCCACAAGAAAGGCAAGACAATTTCATTAAATCCAGCAAGAAGTGGAGAAATAATAGAGTTCGTTAGGAAATACATAGGTTAGAAACTCACAAGAAACTGGAGACTATTTTAAATATTGCTTCCCAAATTTACTCTCATCCATTTGATTGGGAATCCTAAAGTGTTGCTAGTATTAGTTTTTTTCTACTGTATTTTTCTACTGTAGCTCTCAACGAATTTAAAAGTCTTGTTCAGAACTCACTTTAATGTTCTGCGGATAAAAGAAGTATACATGACAAATTTGGATCAATGTAAGGTCAAGAACAAGTTACATACCAGTTGTTGTCTAAGTACAATGGTAATGGAGAAAGTATGCTACTTACCATAACACGCAGTTAAAAACTCCAGTCTTTTATGCTTTTGTAGGAAAGAATTGTGAATATATATTGCAAAAGCCACGTGCAATTACGATATCAGCCAAGCGAATAACTGTTTCTACACTTTGTTCGTCTATGTGTCTCGCTTTACTGATATAAGTGATAGTTTCAAAAGGATTATGCTAAGGTTCGTGATCAACTCCGAAAACTTTTTGAAGGATTCAAAACAGTAGATAAAGCTTCAATCTTAGTGAAAGAAAGAAAAATAGCTGCAATAGAGAAGAAGGGGAATTTCAGTGAGAACAAAATTTTCGAGACAAAATTCCCAATGTCAGGCATAGATATGCACAGCCATGTTGCTAGATACACTGAGGATTTCAAAGATCCGTTTTAAGACTATGAGAAACTTCCTGAGCCTTCTGTTATATAATGGAGTAATAACCGTTAGAGATGTTGGTAATTACTTAGAAACAAAGTTTTTTATCGGAAGTGGAGACTCAACAATCCTGCACTCTTCTTTTATTTTTCGGATCCATGCTGGATTGTTGTGTCACTTAAATGGCTTCATTCAAGGACAATTACAACTCCAGAAGAGGCAAGGATACATGTCAAAAGATAGTAGCTCAAAGAGGAAGGATTCAATTAAGGTTTACAAAGGTGTGAGACTAGAGACTTAAAGCAATTGTTGAAAAAGCTCATAAAAGGGGTTTGAGGATTGCTGGGCATCTTGGTGCTACAACTGCAATCGAAGCCTCGGAAATGAGCATAGACTAAATAAAACATGCAGTAATGTTGATAGATGAATTTTATATGGGAAAGGCCGTTGAAGGCTATGGAGTTGAGAGAGCTCAAGAGGATGTATAGAATCTGGAGTGTTGTCGACTTGTCGTCAGAAAAGATAAGAGAGTTGATTAAAATCCCGGTTGAAAGAGGTACTTACGTATGCCCAACACTTTTGGTTCTCTGCAGAATTGTGTCTCCAAAAGAAGATTTAAAGGATCCAAACTTCGATTACATGGAAAAGACCATATCGTATTAGATTAGAAATATTTCAAGCAAATGCGCAATCCTATAGCTAGGTTGCTTCTTCAAAAACACATGAAAGAGTTCATACCTTTTCATGATGGAAAAGAAGGACAAAGAGATTGCAAAGGAAGGTATTGAGAAAGGATTCAGGATGGTTGGGATGTTATCCAGAGCTGGCGTTAAGATAATCGCAGGAACAAATTCCCAGATCTATTCGTAGTTCATGGTTTTAGCTTGCATTAGAGGTTCGAGCTCTTAGTTCAAGCTGTCTCGCTCCTTTTCAAGCTCTGAAATCAGCAACTGGCATTGCAGCAGAAGCTCCAGATGCAGAAGAACTTAAAGTAATCAGGTATAGAAGAATTTGCTAATCTTTTGATGATTAGCGGAAATTCTGCTGAAGACACAAGGAATCTAAGCAGTATTCAGTATATTATCCTTGAAGGAAAAGTTCTAGAAAAAAATGAGATTTTAGAGAAAATAGATTGTTGATTTTACCTCTTCAGCAACCTTATCACCTCTTTTTCTCAGCAGCCTTCAGAGACAAAAAACAAACTTCTCAGACTTCTTAGTAGCTCAAATTAGGAGAAATTTACGCCAAGTTTCAACAACCTGCGTATATCTCTCAAAACTTGATTTTCTCTTTCTCGCCGCTCAGGTTGCTATAAGCGTTTCCACACGTAACTATATCGGAAATCCCATTGTAAGCTTACTAAGCCACAACCCATGTCAAGTGTATACTCTCTACTTTTCAGCTTTAGGATGCAGAAAGAACTCAGATGATTTGCTTTGAAGTGTTGTATTTGTGGTGCAAATGAGGTGATAGATGACGTTAATTGCGTATATCATTTTAGTGATATGTGATATGTGAAGTTTGGTTCTCTGTATTCAAGTGCTGTTTTTAGCTTCTCAACACATTTTGTTAGTTCAGTTTTAAATTCTTTTCCAGCTCTTACTAGTCCTATTTCCATTGCTATCCAATTTTTTATTATCTATAATTCCACATGTCTATCGCAGTTCCTTTACTACTAGTCCTATAAGAAGGTACCTCCTTACTCAACACTCCCACTTAAAGTTGTTCTTCATTTCAGCGGGTTCAAAATAATCAAGGAGTATCTTGAAAAAATCGTAATAAGTGTGCCGTTCATTGTCCCATCTATTCGGATTCTCTTTGTAAAGTTCCAAAAAGCGAGTTATTACCTTTCTAATCTTTTGTTCAATCATTATTTCACCTCGAGGAATTTTGTTCACAATTTCGGGCAACAGTCCAAGGATATATGAATTTTCGTCATAAGGTTAGGAGTAACTTAGTAGGACAAAGTTACATGTTCTTCTGTTAGTGATTACATGAAAAGGTATAAACAACTGAAGAGTACCCAAGCCTTGCAATATACATCATTATTTCGCCACCTCGCACCAATATAGAAAAGTTATGCCGAAAACACTCTTGATTCTGTGATTTAAAAATCTACAACTGGATAAGCGTGTTCATAACGGCTGAAATCTAGAATTGTATACCTCTTTTCCTTTACCTCTCACTTTTGCTCTTTTAGCTCCTCCAAGCCATAAGCTTAAAATCAACCCGTTTATATTCACCTCAGCAAAATTTTCGTAACCACAAAATTTTTACTTGTTATCAATGAAAATTTTGATTTATAATTGCTCAATTTACACTTTTTATTTTTTATTTCAAGTAGTTCTACAACTCGTAGCGAAGTTTTTCTAAAAGATAGAAAACATGCTCTGGTCGAGACTTAAACCCAGTTATGAACCTGCCGAACCTGTGAGATTACATCTGGTCAAGAAAAACAAACCCAATGTTAAATGGTATTTTCTTTCGTGTAAACATTCGGATTTTCTATTTACTACCTAACTTGAAATCCTATTTAAGAAGAGATTTTGATCAATGAGATCAAGAAACAGATTTGTAGAAATATTACACTACATATCATTCATCAAAACAAATTCAGATGCAAAATTTGCAGAAAGCTGATGGAAATAAACAAATTAGTTTGTAAATTAATTTGGAACTCACTGGATGCAAATTCTGCTCATAAAAATTATACAGGACTCATATTTCGATTAAAAGGAGACTAGTGAGTGGGTAAAAAGTCAGAATGATTTACGTAAATATACTGAATGAAGACAGTTTACATTACCTCGGTAAAGATTCAAATGTGAAAAAGTTTGTACCTTTAGCGGTAGAGGGAGCAAGAAGTGCACTATCTGGTCTAACAATTTACAGATACGAAAATAGCCGAGAAAAAAGTTACCAACATTGAGCTCAAGGCGCACAATCCTGATAGAAAAGAAATAAAGAAAACATCAAGAAGTTCAAAAATGAGGAAATCCTCGAGGGTGTGGTTCCACCTCTTGAGAACATAAACAGCAGATCACTGTGCTCTGTTTTCGAGAAGATTGATATGGCACTGGAAAGGCATTTAGCGAAAGCAGATATCCTTTTCTGTTTCTGCATCCTGAATAACTGGGCCTACATTAAAGTTGCTAAGCTCTGATAACATAGATGTTTTCAGGCTCGATTACAAGGCAAATCGTGGGAAGATGACAGTTTTTGATAGCAATGGATGGGAGATAATTACAAAATGATATCTACAACATCACCCTTCTTCGTTGCTTTCAGAACTTCGTCAAGCTTTGATCTTTCACTTCCACTTCTGAAGTAAACACTCGATGAAGCATAATGTCTAACTGAAGGTAACAACCTTTCGAGGTTTTTCCATGCAACAATCCACGTAAACTTTGAATCGGTAAAATGTGGATGGTGCAAAACGATTTCTGGCTTGAAATATCTCGCAATTTCCAAAAACCTATCAATAATCTCTCTTCTCCAACCCCTCACAACGGCAATCGCTCTTGGATTGAAAATTGTAAGGTCGTGGCAGCCGAGAACCATAACCTTATCTTTGAGTTCCATGAAGTGAGATTGCAAATCAGCTTTGATTAAACCTTTCTGCTGATCAACAGTTGGATAGCTTTTTCCTGTGAAGTGCCATTCCCCGTTATAAACACCAACGAGCTCGATGTGCGGTTTTCTCAGACTCGCATTACTATAGGAATCTACTCCTATAGTTATACAGTCCGAATTAAGTTCAAGCCCATGAAGCAACCTCTCAGCCCATTTTTCAGCTTCTTTAACCGCTTCTTCAAAGTTGTGAAATTTCCAAGGAATACTGATAAAACCACCTGGAGTTATGAAATAGTCAGCCTCGAAGTCCGTTTTCGATACTTTTTCAAGTATTCTCCGAGCATCTTCAAATCTTCTGCTGAATTTACCCTTTATGAACAATCTACAAATCTTTGGCATAAAATCTCTTCAAAATAACCTTAACAACTTTTGCCTCTTTTTTGTGACCTTTTTTAGTCAAAACTTCCTGTTGTCTTTTCAAATACCTTACAACAACTTCGTCACTGAGGTATCTGTAAAGCCCAGTTC
>CAZCHG010000075.1:0-6637 GCA_964498465.1 uncultured archaeon
TGGTTCACCCTCCCTATCTACATGGCATCGATAAACCAGAACGGGGCTTTATAAAACTAATGATCCACCAACCTCCCCCTTCTTCCTCCCCCAATTCATCTCCGCCCTAAAGGGCGAAGCTTTCTTAGCGACATTTTGTAAAAATAATAAGTGATAATCCAGGGAGATTAGGAGAAACCTGAACTTTGAAATTCTGGATAATTTTTTAACAAATTTTAAATAGAGGATGAATGGAACAATGGGAAAAATTCATTCTGACCAAACACACTAGTTTTATGTGGGTTAAAATTTGCTTTTCCGCGCTAAACAAGTCTTTAAGGAGCGAGAAATTACAAAATCCATAGAAGAGGACAAGTTTTATCTTTTTGCAAAATATTTTAAAATATTTTGACATAACTTATCAAAAATCGGTAGCGTACTTTAAATCGAGAGATAAATTGGATTAAAAATCAGCTGGTGATGTTCGCAATGAAAGTACTGGTGACCGATCCTATTTCGGAGGAAGCAATTTCTAAAATGAAAGAAGCTGGTCTGGAAGTTGACGTGAAAATTGGGTTGAGCAAGGAGGAGTTAATCAAAATAATAGGAGAATACGATGCTATGATAGTAAGAAGCCAAACTAAAGTTACAAGGGATGTAATTGAAGCTGCAAAAAAACTTAGAATAATAGGCAGAGCTGGAACTGGTGTAGACAATATAGATGTCGAAGCAGCTACACAAAAAGGAATAGTAGTAGTCAATGCTCCAGGAGGAAACTCAATATCAGCTGCAGAGCACACGTTTGCACTAATTCTTTCTCTTGTAAGAAAAATACCTCAAGCAGATAAAAGTTTGAAGGAAGGCAAATGGGATAGAAAAAAATTTATGGGCATAGAATTAAGAGGAAAGACAATAGGTATAATTGGGCTAGGAAGAGTTGGATTTGAAGTGGCAAAAAGAGCTAAAGCATTCGAAATGAATGTAATTGCGTATGATCCTTATATATCTCCAGAAAGAGCAAAAATGGTTGGAGCTAAGTTGGTAGATAATTTAGATGAACTATTAAAAAACTCAGATATAATAACTGTCCATGTTCCAAAAACGAAGGAAACTGAGAAAATGATCTCAAAGGAGCAATTTGAAAAGATGAAAGATGGAGTCTACATAATAAACTGCGCCAGAGGAGGAATTATTGATGAAAAGGAGCTGTATAATGCACTAGTTAAAGGAAAAGTAGCCGGTGCAGCACTAGATGTCTACGAAAAAGAACCACCGGACACAGACAATCCTCTATTTAGGTTAGAAAATGTAATAACTACTCCGCACATTGGAGCATCAACTAGAGAAGCGCAAATAAACGTGGGTATGATAGTGGCTGAGGAGATAATCAACATGGCTAGAGGTCTTCCAGTTAGAAATGCCGTTAACTTGCCAACCCTTGGAGTGGCTGAATTTGAATACATAATGCCTTACATGAAGCTGGCTGAAAAAATGGGTAAAATAGCATGTGCTAAACTTGAAGGAAAATTCGAAAAAGTGAAGGTAACTTTTAAAGGTAAGTTATCTCAAATAGGTACTGGAACTGAATATGTCACTAGATCTGTTCTTAAAGGACTCTTGGAAACTATAGCTACTGATGTAAATTTGGTTTCAGCATTACCGTTAGCTAAAGAACGTGGAATAAAGGTTGAAGAAACAAAAAGTGAAACTTGCGAAGTTTACGAGAGTCTTTTGGAAGTAACTGTATCATCTGATAAAAAGGAATTCTTCTTGGCAGGAACGTGTTTCTCAAAAGAGGACTATAGAATTATAAAAATAGACAAATACAAAGTAGATTTTGTGCCAAAGGGACACTATATAATGTCTTTGCACGAGGATAAACCTGGAGTTATAGGAAGAGTAGGGACTCTCTTTGGAAAGCATAACATAAACATTGCTGGAATGATTGTTGGTAGATACGGCGGTAGAGGAGGAATACAGTTAATGCTTTTATTAGTAGATGATCCACCAACTGCTGAAGTTTTAGAAAAAATGACAAAGTTAGATGGAATACTGGATGCAACTTATGTTTATTTGTAGTTGAGTTTTTGTTAATTTATATTTCAGCTTTTCTAAATTGATCTAAATGTTTTGCTTTTTTGCGTATGTTTTTAATTTAAATTTACTTGGGTGTCAGACGTATGGATCTTGAAGGTTTTGCTAGGATTTTAATGAGAGAAAAAGGAGAAAAAAATGGAATTTTGGAATTAGCTGAATTAATATCTAAAATAAAAAACGTAGATCTAGGCAGAGCCAAAAAAATAGCAGAAGCAGTTTTTAAGGAAATAAAAAACGCATACTCTAAATCATTACCCATATTAGAATATTACAGAAGCGATGTAAAAGTAGGGGAATTTGGAGTGGGATGCAGAGGTTATGGGGATTATTACGTGCACAAGAAAATATCTGAGTTAATTGAGATTAAATCTGAACTATCTCCAAGAGATATGGACGATGCAGGGGTTGTAAAGATAGGAAAATGGTACATATCTGTATCAGTGGATGGTATACATTCACGTCTTAGTGAATTTCCATTTATTTCTGGTTTTCACGTGACCAGAGCTGCTATGAGAGATATTTATGTAATGGGTGCAGAGCCGATAGCTGTTTTCTCAGACATACATATTGCGGACGATGGAGATGTTTCAAAAATATTTGATCACGTGGCAGGGATTTTAGCAGTATGTGAAGTAACAAAAGTACCTCTCGTAGCTGGAAGTACACTTAGAATAGGAGGAGATATGGTTATTGGAGAAAGAATGACAGGAGCAGTGGGTTGTGTAGGATTATCCAAGTTTATAACACCAAGGAAAAATGTAAAGGAAGGAGATGTCATTTTACTGACTGAAGGAGCTGGAGGAGGAACTATATGCACTACTGCAATATATAATGGTTATCATGAGATAGTATATGAAACAATTAACTTAGATTTCATTAAAGCTTGTAAAGCTATTTTTAAGAATAATCTTTTAGCAGATATACATTCTATGACTGATGTAACCAATGGAGGTATAAGACAAGATGCAAATGAAATTTGTAGAATGTCAGGTAAATCTTTAATTTTTGAATATGAAAAAATTAGGGAACTGGTTAATAAAAAAGTTCTTAAAATGCTTGAGGAGTTAAATATAGATTTTTTGGGAGTTTCACTTGATGCATTAATGATAGTTTGTCCGGAGAATGTATCTGATGATATAAAAAGAGTAATAAGGAAAGCTGGGGTCAAAATAGATGAAGTAGGCTGGGTGGAGACTTCTGATAAACCAAAACCTTATCTAATTTTTGATGGTAATAAAGTTGAGTTATCTCAAAAATTTAGGGAATCGGCGTATACACCAATAAAAAAATTAGTAGGGGAGGAAAAACCTAGAAATTTTGAGAAAATGAAGGAAAATATTGACAAAGCCTTTGAAGCGGCTTTAAAAAAGAAAAAAATGGTTGTAAAAAAATTATTAGGTGAACTAGAATTTAAAACAAATTTTGAAGCAGATTTTTCTCTAAGTGAGTTTTAACAGAAGATTTTTCCTATCATAAAACTTAGCTCTTTAAAATGGAGAAATTGTGCATAAAGCTGGTAAGTAAAACTATCAGTGTTTTGAGTGGTCAAAGTCTTGCATTTAATGTAATAAAGAAAAGAGAGTTATGAAATTCTTGAATTTTTTTACACAAACCTTAACTGGAAAATGTAAATGAAAAGTCCTTTTATGTCTCAGGACAAAATTGATAGGTTATGCTTTAAATAACAGACAAGTAAAACAAGAGCAGTAGAAAAGTACAACCCACAAGGGAAATTTTTCCTCAAACTATTTTTAAACTAAGAATAGAAACGATTTCTGCTTAATAAAAAGTCAAAATTCCTATAGATTTTTTGTCAAATTTATTTTACATTGTTGAGTGATTTTTTAATCATATATGATTTAAAAAATCAATATCTAAGATCCCATTTTGAGCTAGGATCATCTTCTATGTATTTTTGAACTATGATTTCCTCCAAGTTATCTATTTTAAAATAATTGGCTAAGCTTAAGGTAATAAAGATAACATCAGCTAATTCAACACTAATTTTATCTTTATTTCCTTTTCTGACAGCTTCTGCCAGCTCACCTACTTCCTCAAACAGAACTGAAAGTAGAAATAAATCCTCAGATTTTTTATCTATTTCATAATATTTTCTTTTTATTTTTTCTTGCAATTCTTTAAATTCCATGAAATATCCTTTAATCAAAAAGTTATTATATTTCTTTTTCTCACCTTTTTGAGATAATGACGTTAATACAATTTCTTGGAGGTTGCAGAGAAGTAGGAAGATCTGCTGTATTGATTGAAAATTTAGTATTAGACTACGGTATAAAACCCAAAGATCCTCCAGAATTTCCAGTAAGTAGTAAATTTCCAAAATACGCTATAATATCCCATGCTCATCTAGATCATGTTGGAGCTTGCCCAATTTTAACTGTATCTGATACAGAGTTTTACATGACACCAATTACTATGGAGATATCCCATGTACTTCTTAAAGATTCCATGAAACTGACTGGGTATGTTAGTTATACCCCAAGAGACCTTATTATGTTTGAAACTAGGACAAAATTTGCTGAAATTGATGAAACCTTTGAGTTAGATGGTTGGCTAATAACGTTTATGAATTCTGGACACATTCCTGGAAGTGTTAGCATCCATCTCTCCGGTAAGCTTAATATTCTCTATACAAGCGATATAAAGCTTCAAGACACAAGGCTTATGACTAGAGCAGACATAAGCTACCCAGAGATCGACGTAGCAATTATAGAGAGTACTTATTTTGGCGTGAAACATCCAGATAGGAAAAAATTGGAGAAAGCTTTCGTGGAATCAATAAAAGAAACTATTGAGAATGGAGGATATGCAATAATACCTGCATTTGCTGTGGCTAGGACGCATGAAGTTCTAATGATTCTAAACAAGTACAAAATAAGAGCATACGTTGATGGATTAGGTTTGGAAATAGCGAAGATTTTTGAGAGATATCCTGAGTATTTAAGAGATTTAAAGGAGCTTAAAAAGGCTTTAAAAAGAGCGATACCAGTAAAAAGAGGTAAAAGAGAAGAGATTTTGAAAGAACCATCAGTAATTGTTACAACTGCTGGAATGTTAAACGGAGGACCAGCTTTATTTTATATCTCAAGATTGTATGAGGATGAAAAATCAAAAATACTTTTGACTGGCTATCAAATAGAAGGTACCAATGGTGATTTAGCCTTAAAACAGAAAATGATAAGATTAGGTAGTAAAACAGTAAAATTAAAGATGGCTGTAGAACAATATGATTTTTCAGCACACGCTGATGACGAACAGCTCAAGAAAGTTGCAAAAAAGTGTGCAGATAGAGGAGCTGAAATTATATTTACGGTGCATGGAGAAAATACAGAAGATTTTGCAAAGTGGATAAAAGAAGAAATAGGGGTAGAATCTTACGCTCCAAGAAATGGAGAAACTTTTGTAATTTGATATTGATTGTGTATGATTACTAATTTAATTATTTTTAATTTTTGAGGTAAGTAACTCTAAATAGGATTTTTTTATACTATCATTTATATTTAGGTTTAACATTTTTGAAATTTCCTTTATTTTGTCATAAGCTTCATTTGTATCTTTGGCAGAAACTTCTATTTCTACAAATTTTCCTAGATTATGTATATCATCCAAGCAAATTGTTATGTTATTATTTAGAGAGTAAATTTCTCTTGTTTTTATTAAATTAATCTTGCATTTCATGCCAATTTTTTCAAGTATTTTTATTATGTCTTTACCGTCAACTTTTACTTCTATTTCTTCTCTTGCTTTGATTTTATTTTGATCACTGAAAAATCTTTTACCCTTATATGTTAAAACTACTTTGCCGTTGTAAATTCTAACTCTCAGCACTTTGTCTGAGTAAAAGAGCCTATTATCTTCGAAATCAAAGTAAAAATCATTTTCATACCTCTTTTCAACGAATTTGCAGTGTTTTAGTATGATTTCTCTGATCTTCTCAAAATTATTTACCTTAAACTTTAGCTCAAATTCTATTTTATCACTAGTCTCTAAGTTGACCATATTTTTGTTTTTTTATCAAACTGTTTAAAAAAGTAAATTTTTCAATAAAACTGATGTATAAGAAAAGCTAGAGATTAAGTTAAAATTGTAAATTATTGAAGATGAGTTCGTAAAAAAGAAAAAAATATCGCAGTAGGAACTTAAAAGATGAAAGAAAATTGAAAATGATCAATGTTTTTGTGTGTAATTTTTCTTTGTATAATTAGATTGTATTTTTATTTTTATAGTGGAAAATTGTAAAATTACAAAGAAAAATTTTGATTCGGCACCAAAAGATTGTGTTTTAAACATTTAACAAAAGAATTATAAATTTTATCTCCTAAATCTCTGACCTCCTCCCCGCCCTAAAGGGCGAGGGTTCCCCCATAGGGGAACTTCCCCACTCCACTACCTTGCGGTAGCTTCACAGGGTCGGTTTGGCATCATCAGGCTGGATCAGAGCGACCCTCTGAGAGAGGAGTTAAAGAGGGGAATAAAGATGTTTCGGGAGAAGGTTGCAATCCTCTACAACATCTTCAACATAATCTAAACCAACCTCCTAACC
>CAZCHG010000076.1:0-6527 GCA_964498465.1 uncultured archaeon
AAGTATGTGGAAAATCCGAGGTTGAATGGAAAAGTAGCGCGAGTAATTGAGGAACTAAAGAAAGAGATAATCTCTCGCTTTCATCCAAAATCTATTATTCTTGCGGGAAGCTTTGGGAGGGGTGAGGCAACAGTTATTGAGGAAAACGGAAAACTAAAATTTCTAAGTGACTGTGAAGTTATACTCATACCTTACAAATGGATATTTAATAGGAAGAAATTGGATGAGTTCGAGCAGGAGTTTTATAAGAAAACTGGCTTAAAAATTGAAATCTGGGGATTTACTCCCACTCTTTATTTATCCTTGCCATTCCTCAACAGGAAGATCAGGCCAACAATAGCGAACTTCGACCTTAAATATGGGTCAAAAGTTATCTACGGCAAAGATTATTTAAAAAAGATTCCAGACTTCAAGCCGGAGGATATCCCTGTCTGGGAAGGTATAAGATTACTTTTTAACAGAATGGCTGAGGCTTTGGAGTATTTCTCATTCGAAAATCCAAGTGATGAAATGCTTTTCTGGACGGATAAGATCATTTTAGCTTGTCAGGATAGTTTACTCCTTACCTTAGGGAAATATCATCATTCATATCGAAAACGAAATGAATTGCTTCAAGAATTCTTTCCAATGTATCTGAATGAGGTACAGAAAGAAGTTCCAAATTTTTTAGAATTAGTGATAAAATCAACCAATCGTAAATTAAAGGGAGCTACAAATGTAGACGATCCGGTAAGATACTGGTTTGATATTTCTAAAGTGTGTGACAAAGTTTTCAGATATATCATGAAACAATCTGGCATTGAGTTTACGGACTACATAGAGCTTGTGAATAAATCTACTAAACATCAAGGAGGGATAAAAAGTCACATTTATAATCTCATTGCCCTTTTGAAATTCTTAGTAATTCATAAACACTTACCCTCTCTTAAGGTATTTCGTAAGCGGCAAATGATCTACTCTCTAATTCTTTTATGTTATTTTGGGCTGGACAATGAGAAGTATCTCAAAAAATGTTCTGAGATTTTGTCTACCTTTGGGCTAAATTCCCCGTCCACATGTTATTCATTAAGACAGCTGTTGAACCAGGTTATCTATCTTTGGGAGAGATATATTCTTATGCGAGACTGATACAATGAGAATATTAATTGTATGGAGAGATATACCATCCCCTTCACACCCAAGCTTGGCAAGACCTTTCTATTTTGCAAAATATAATAAAATTCACAAAATTACATTGGTCTCATTTGCTGAAAAACCTCTGCATGGGGATTATCTTTGCGGAAAGTATAGCAAGATTGAGCTGCTAAGGATTCGAAAGCCTCAAAAGACCGTTGTTAAAGGGATGTATTCACTTAAGAACAAGTTTTCATATCAGAATATTTTCTTCTCCAGAGATCTTAATATTTTTAGAATATACTTCCCAGCCATGAGAGAGAAAGTCACCAGCCTATTGAGTTCAGATAAATTTGACATCGTGTATGCTGATTACATGATGTATCCTTATTTATATAACAACGTTAAAATACCAGTTGTTTTAGAGTTCTTCAGTCCCACACTGTATTCGCTCCGTCAGCTCTATTTGCATGAGAAAGTCTTACCGCGAAAAATAGGGCTTTTGCTAAAGTATTACTTCTTTAAATTATTTGAAGTCCAACGATATAAAGAATTTGACGCTGGGATATATGTCACCGAAACTCATAAAGAACTATCAAAGCCATTTTTACCTAAAAAGAGTTTTATAATCCCGTCAGGTGTAGACCTTGAATACTTCAAACCTTGTCATAATTCTTCAAACTCTCCTACTTTAGTGTTTAGCGGAAGTATGAATTACTTGGTTAATGTTCAGTCTATTCTCTATTTTTGCCGGGAAATCTACCCATTGGTGAAAAAAGAAATGAAAGATACAAAATTATATATTGTAGGCAGATCTCCGCCAGATGAGGTAAGGAAACTATCGGCGAGAGACAGTTCAATCATAGTCACGGGGGAAGTAAAGGATGTAAGGCCTTTTATATGTAAAGCCCAACTTGTAATTGCCCCTATAACAATAGATGACGGGGGGATCAAAAACAAAATAATAGAAGCGATGGCAATGGGTAAAACGATAATTTCAACACCATTGGGTGTGAGAAATATAGAGGTTACGGACTATCAAAATGTAGTTATTGCAAAAAATGATCGGGAATTCGCGGAAAAAGTCGTTGAACTCCTTAAAGATGAAAATGAAAGGAACAGGATAGGTAGGAATGCAAGAAAGTTCGTCGAAGAAAACTATTCATGGGAGAAGCAAACAGGAAGATTAGAAAATGCTTTTGAAGAGGTTTTGGATAATCCCTAATATGCAAATAAATAACCCTCTCCAGATGAATGACTGGGGAATCAAAAAGTTCCTCAAAGTCATATTGGCAATCCAGCTTGCAACTTGGGGTGTTATAGGTTTAGATGTAATAGGCTTACAAATCCCGATCATAAGGCAGCTCATCGGCTTCATTTATCTTGCCTTTGTACCAGGCATACTCGTTCTCAGAATTCTCAAACTGCACGAACTCGGCAATATTCAGACGCTTTTATACACAGTTGGATTGAGCATTGCGACCTTGATGTTCACGGGATTATTTATGAACACAGTCTATCCGATTTTAGGTATTCCAGGGCCGATTTCGACTATACCTCTGATAATCACGATAAGCGGAGTTGTATTAATATTATGCATTCTAAGCTACGTAAAGGATAGAGACTACTCCTACCCAAGTTTCATCGATGTTGGAGACATAGTATCTCCTCCAGCATTGTTTTTATGCCTGCTTCCTTTTTTAGCGATATTTGGAACGTATTTAATGAATTTTCATCAAAATAATATCCTTCTGATATTTTTCATTGTTATAATTGCGCTAATAGTTCTTTTAATCGGCTTTGATAAGTTCATTCACATGAAATTATATCCATTGGCTGTTTTTATAATTGCAATCTCTCTTTTATACCACAAATCACTAATCTCAATGTATTTATGGGGCTGGGATATTCAACTCGAATACTATTTTTCCAACTTAGTAATGAATAACTCATACTGGGATTCAACGCTCTACAGTGCTATTAACGCAATGCTAGCTATTACTATTTTAGCTCCAATATACTCCAGTATATGTGACATAGGCCTCACATGGGTATTCAAAATAATCTATCCCTTCTTATTTTCATTGACCCCTCTTGGATTATACTGCATCTTCCGAAAGCAGACAAACAACAAAATCGCATTTTTATCGTGCTTTTTCTTTATGGCATTCACTGTCTTTTATGGTGAGATGTTGGGGTTAGCAAGACAACAAATCGCTGAGTTATTCCTTACTCTGTTAATTTTAGTGATGATAAGTGAAGATGTAAACAAAGCCCATAGAGCTCTCTTGTCTATTATCTTTGGCGCCTCATTAGTGGTATCTCACTATGGGACATCTTATCTTTATATGCTTTTGCTCATCGGAGTCTGGTTAATACTATTTTTGCCAAATCAGCCCGCGATACAAAAGTTAACACACAAATTACATTTCAAGCTCAGAGGATATGGCTCAACCATTCCTTCGTTTCGTCTAAGCAGGGATAGGGCTATTAGCTCAACTTTTGTTATCTTATTTCTTACCTTTGCACTAAGCTGGTATATGTACATTGCAAGTTCTCATGCATTTAATGTGATAGTAAATGTGGGCAATCATATCATTAGTAATATTTACACGGATTTCCTGAGTCCAGAAGCTTCACAAGCTTTAAATATAGTGGTAAGCGGAACTGTATCTCCTTTGCATGAGGCTACTAAAATCCTACACCATATCACGCAAATCTTTATTATAGTGGGGGTTATTGGCTCGGTATTCATGCAAAACTACAGAAATCGGTTTAATAAAGAATACTTGGCGTTCTCGCTTTTATTCTTTACAGGTTATTTTGCTATACTGGCATTCCCATATTCTGGCTTTGGCACAACAAGGCTTTATCATCTATCGCTTATTTTCTTGGCACCGTTCTGTGTGATTGGTGGTATAACGGTTTTTAAAGTAGTAAGTAAAATAGTTAAAGTATCCTGGACGGATCAACGTGTGAGAAGCTCGTTACGGGCGCTGTCTATATTTTTCGCAATATTCTTGCTGTTCAATTCCGGATGGGTTTACGAGGTTGCGAAGGATCATCCGAGTTCCATTGCGTTGAATAACACAATTGATTATCCACGTTTTAATGATCGGGAAGTTTCAGGTGCTAAGTGGTTACATCGCGCAAGAGGTGACGTTCCTATATATGCCGATGCATACAGGTGGTTGCTACTAATAGATTCTGAGGGGTATCCATACCAGTGGTTTACCAGTTTCGATAAAGTGCAGAATAAACGCGACTCATATATATACTTAGGGAGTTTCAATGTGATAGAAAGCAAGGTGCTAACTGTGCAAAGAAAGGGAGTTAGAGGTATACGAGAATATATTGACATGACAGATTTAATTAAAGGGAGAAATAGAATTTATGATAACAGAGGTGCGCAGGTTTATCAGTAGTTTTTTGCTAAGCTTGGGCTAGTAAATAAAATGAGCAGATCATCTACTATAGATTGCATCTTACATACTTAAATCCTTCTTCTTTTGAAATATCTCTATCCCTTTATCCATCTTAAATACCTCTCTCGTTTTTGGAAAAGGTATTATTGATAATTTGCATTCTCTTTTTATGAATTGATTGTATTGTATTTTCTCTAACGGTTTCAATTCCAGCATAAATTAGTTTTTCCAAGAATTTCTTATCTTTGTATAATTTTTCTACTGCATGGGCAAAACTCCTGGGGTTCTGGGATTACATAAAATTCCATTAACACCATTCGAAATAACCGAGAAGGATTTTATATTAGATCCTATTACCGTAACCCCGTTTGCTAACGCATCAAAAATTATTCTTGGTTGCTCCCCACTTAAATTTGGTATTAAGATTGCATCATATTTTTTTAACGTATCATAGAAAAGTTTACCATAAGGCACAGGATCCTTGAAAGTAATACAATTTGATAAATCATATTTTTCAACAAGTTCTTTCAATTCTCTCTTCATTGGCCCCTTACCTAAAATGTGAAGAGTGACTGGTATACCTCTTTCTTTTAAAATTTTGGTTGCTTCAATCGCACAGATTGGATTTTTCTTAGGGATTAACGATGCTGCAAAGCATAATCTAATCTCTTTTCTTTTTGAAATGTCCTCTATCTTCTCCTTTAAGTAGGTAGATGGAACTATATCCTCCTCTTTTACCCAAGAAGCATAAATTTTGACTACATTTCCATAGTTTTTATATCTTTCATATAGAGTCTCGCCAACAACAAAGGTTAATGGCGATGTCTTAATACAGAATTTAAAAATAAGTGAATAAATTTTTTTAATTGAAAAATAAAATAATCTCCTAATCAATCTTTTTTCTGAGTTAATGCGCAATTCAAGATCGCTAATAAAATCGGCATCAAACACAATTATTCTTTTTTTACAGCCTTTAAACAGACAAAAGATATTTGCAATGATTCCTAAAGGTGGATATGGGGTACCTGTTGAATGCACAATATCATCTTCTTGAATATATCTGTAAAATATATGCAATATCTTAGGCAATTTTATAAAAAACTGAATTGGGTTTTTCAAAAAAGGAAGAGGGTGGAAGTATATAGAGCCCTTGGGGAAAGTATAAGGAAATTTATTTTGATCGTACAAATCCAGTGGAGCAAAGACGTGCAAATTACTGAAGACATCAAGATGTGCCTTCAAATCCCAACCCCAAAGCTCGTTAACGGCGTATGCTCCGTCTGGAGTTAATGCAAAAGGAATGTGAGTTACAAGTATATATCTCATTTCATCATCTACCTCCTACTCCATCTACAATACCTTTGAAAAAATAAACAAAGTCCTTTACCTCTCTGTGATATATTAAAAAAATACCGCTTGTGAGCCAAAACTGGAATCCCAAAAAGTATAGCAAAAATGAAATGACTTGAAGTTTAGTAGCATATTTCTTCACAAATCGGAATCTATTTCTAGTTAAATAATAAATTTTCATACCATTATTCGCTGATGAAGACACTTTGTGCCATATTTTCGATTTTGGAACATATACTGATTTGTATCCTGCTTTAGATCCTCTCATACATAGATCATTTTCTTCCCAATAAGCAAAGTAACTTGGATCAAATAAACCTATTTTATCTAATACTTCCCTTCTTATTAACAAACACGACCCTTCAACATAGTCTACTTCTTTTATTTTATCATATTGCCTCCTATCAACTTCATTTATACCAATATGATATGGTTGCCCTTTCCACATACTGAATTTGCCACCTGCAAAATTAATAATATCTATTCTACTATTGAAATCATAGTAATAAATTTTCGGCCCTACAATTCCAATCTTCTCATCCCTCTCCCCAACCTTCACCAACTCTCCTAAAAACTCCTTATCCACCACTGTATCATTATTCAAAAGCAAAACATAATCAGGATTCAAAGCTTTCAAAG
>CAZCHG010000077.1:0-6337 GCA_964498465.1 uncultured archaeon
AGGCAAATATCGGAAAAGTAGAGTTAAAAATAGACTCAGTCGTATACGCAGCAGTTATCAACAGCAACAACTGTATCAATGATTGGAGTAATTTACATACTGATCAAGAAATTCTTAAAAAGCTTTGTATAAATTTGTAAGTTGGATATTATCACTTGCAATAGCTGTAGGTCACGTAAGAATACATGATAAAGAAGCTGTGCTACTGAACAATCTAAGAAAAGAAATATATTACTATATTCTAGACAATTCATGTGCCCATTTGAGAGAAATTAAAAGAAGATTTAATGTATCGATAAGCACAGTAATGGCATCTCAGAATCCTAGAAAAGGCTGGTTCAATAAGATCTACAAGGTTTTAGAAGCAGGCTAGTTTACTAACCAGTAGGAATGAATAAGAAAGACGTTATGTTAATGCTAACGATAAGCGACGAAATAGCAAGGAGAATTGTAGACCATCTTAGCAGGGGCTATAAAGACACACGTTAGGAAGATAGCAAAGGAAATAAATCTCGGTATGGAAACTGTAAGATACAATTTAAGAAAATTAGAAAGAGCAAGAGTTATTCTAAGTGAAGGAAAAAATAGAATAGTTTACAAACTGAATCTAATAACATTGAAATCATCAAAATTGGAGTGATGTTTTTGTTAAATGCTTTTAATATATATCTTTTCATTAAATAAACTAAATAATTCTAAAAAAGTATAGTTTTAATATAAATAATTTTTATTAAAAAAATAAAATTTGACAGGTGTTGAACTTTGAAAGTTAAATTCGTAGGAGTTGGAACAGTTACTGATGCTAGACCACAAAGTTGCATTTTAGTTGAAAATGAAGATATACATATTTTAGTGGATATAGGATGCGGCTCCATGGTGAATTTGCAGAAAATTATAGATATTAACAAAATTGATGCAATTTTAATAACACATCACCACTTAGATCACAATGGAGATCTTCTAAATTTTTTAAAAACAAGATATTTACTTAAAGGTAAGAAAGTACTAATATCTGGTCCAAAAGGTACATATAATTTTATGAAATGTATTCTAAATTGCTATCCATACCTATTAAATAAGGTAAAATATGAAATCATTGAAGAAACTGAATTTAGCATCGGTAAATTAGAAATAAAACCAATAAGAACTATTCACTCAATCAGAAGTGTAGCATATATGATTACTAACGGTAATAAAAGTATAATAATTAGTGGGGACACTATACCACTAAAATATTTGCTGAAAATAGAGTGCGATTTACTAATACATGAAATGTCGCTTCCATTTGGAGCAAAAACATCGGACCACACCACTCCTGAAACTTTTGCGGAAATTTTAAAGTATTGTAAGTCTAAAACAATTTATCTTACACACATGTATCCCCAAACTGAAGCAATCTCTGATAAAATAATTAGATATCTATCTAAATTTTATAGTGGAAAAATAGAGGTGGCTAGAGAGTTTAATACGATTTATATTTGACTCTTTGCAATATGCAAGTTTTCAAAACTAGCTTTCCTCACGTAAAAATGTTTTATCCTTGATAGGCAGAGACAAAGACAAAAATTACAGTTACATTAATAAAAATTAAGTTTCCAAGTGAATTTAAATTTTTAAAGGTTTAATTTGCAATGAAAAGCTTGTAAGTGCATTAATTCCTCGATGTTTATGGTAAATTGCATTTTAATGCTTCTATAGATTTACAGCGATAAATAGAAATGTGTTAGGGAGAAATTAAGCAAGCTATATTTCAAAATCACAAGACTTCTCAATAAGGCTATATTATTACTGCGAATAAAATATTATAAATTCTTAAAAATTAAAGATGGATGATTATTATTTATTTAAATTTTTTTAATAAAATTTTAATAATAATTAAAATGCACTTTTAAATAACGAAATAATATTTTAAGATGAAATAAACACAGTTGCTTGACGTTTATATAGTTCGTCTTAAATTTAGATTAGATTACTACATAATTTTTTGCAACTAATTGTGTTATATGAACTTAATGTTAGTAACTTTTTAGAAATGAGCACATAGTTTTAATACAAATGAGAAAATTGTTGTTTTTATGAATAAAAAGGATTGATATTCAACGAATTGGTATATCATTTTGACATTTTGAGAATTTAGTTTTACTAGCTTTTGTAAGCCTATTTCTTGAGTGCTTTCTTGGAATTATCCGAAAAACTTTTAAGATGTAGTTGTTTTTGAAAAATACATGGGATTTAGAGAATTAGTTGAAAAAGTAATCAAAGAGGAAATACAACCATATCTCGAAAGAGATGGAGGGGGAATAACAGTTGTTGAAATTGATGAAGAAGATAAAACAGTAAAAGTAAAGCTTACCGGAGCCTGCGAGGGTTGTCCATTTGCACAGATAACTTTAGCTACAATTGTAGAGAAGCAACTAAGAAGAAAAATACCAGAATTAAAAAAAGTAATACCAGTCTAATTTAATTTACAGTAGTAAACAAATTTAAATTATTTATTGTCCTAGATACTATAGTTATCTGTATCAAATATTAAAAACTTAGCATAAAAAAGTTAAATTTGCCTTACAGTTTTAATTTTTAGAAATAATACTCAAAAAACTTTAATGTGAAAGATTAACAGTATAAAAATCCATTTACATTCAAATTTTTAAGGAGAAAAAACGGAAGATTTATATCTACCCCTTGAGTATCAACCCTTAATGTCTGTGACTTTAATAGAACCTCTTATCAAACTCATCATCGAAAATAAAATCTATGATGGTAAAAAAGCTAATAAAAAATACTTCGGAGGATTTTGTAAGTGCGGAGGAATAATGTATCAAAAATTCTGGTTTGAAACAAAGTACTTATCTATGTTAGTTTCAGAATGTGAAAAATGCTGGAGACATGAACTGTTATCATTCAATGGAACTGAATTGGCCTGGAGAAAGGATGTCAAAGTCATTAATAAATCAAATTTTGTTAATTTTCTGAAAGATAAACTTAATGATTCAGAGTTAAAAGCCTTGATTGCAAGTATATCTGGAACTGAATACAACAATGAGCATTTCAATAGTGCAAAGAAGAAGTTAGAAAACATTAACCTAAGTATTGAAGAAGTAAAGGCATTATTTTCTGTTTAAGTTAATAGAGGGTTTAATTATTAAAATGTTTATAATAAATCCAACTATCAAGCTTGTATAGTACGTTATAAACCTCCAAGTAGCCACCAACACACCTAACACATAGGATTTAACAAAGTCTGAATACAAATACACCATTCCTCCCTCAGCGATTCCACTGCTGCCTGGTGTCAGTGGTATTAAAGATACTATAACCAGTATCAGCTGAGCTGTTAACGACAGTAGAACTACAGGATCTTCATTTAAAGCTAGTAAAATTGCTGAAGGTACAAGGAACTCTGATATCCATATAATAGATGTCAAAAATATTAAAAATAACATATACAAAGATGGAGCTTTAACCAACTCAACCAAAGCCTCCCTGAACGAGAAGAGCTCGTTTTCCAATTTATTACGAATGTTTTCTGCTTTTTCTTCGCTAATAAACTTTTTTAAAAATTTTTTAATTAAAATTGAAAATTTTCTAATTCTTTCTGGTTTTTTCAGCGTTGAGTAAAGAAATGCTATAAATAAGAATAAAACAAAAGTGAAAGTAATTCCTGCCTCAAATCCAAATCCTACTGGAAATCTTGAAATTAATAAGAAGATTGGTAGAGCTATAACGAAAAACAATGAATCTAAGACTCTTTCAGCTAAAACGATAGCACTAGCGCTACCCACAGCTGCACCTTTTCTAGTCAACATTTTCACTCTAAGTGGTTCCCCACCTGCCGAGGATGGTGTTATTGCTGCAAGAAATAGACTGGCCAAGGTAGTCTTCAATGCATAAATAAAGTCTATATTCTGCTTAATGAGTGATGAAAGAAACTTAAGTCGAACAGCCCATAGTATCCAAAATAGAAAATGCAAAACAAAAGCAACAGCTATGAATTTCATATTACAGCGATATAAAAGTGACAAAGTAGAGCTTATACTAGCACCAGTTATTTTGAAAATCAAAAATATAGAAAATAAACTTATACCGATACCCAACGCTGATGCTTTAACTTTACCTAAATTTATTCTCTTCTCAACGGCTTCCATTCTACCTCCTTCTTTCTTATGAAATTGTAAATAGCTAAAACTGCAGCACACTGAAGCAGTATTGTGTGAATTAAAAGTCCAAGAAGTATTTTTGTCTTCTCTATTTTTTTAAATTTATATAGAAGTATAAACGGTGCCAAAAAAATTAAAGGCATAGCTATAATAGGGATGTAACTCAAGGATAAAGATAATATCCATGAAGCTATAAATTTACGATTTTTACTTTTCTTTACAAGTTTCCAAAGTTTCCAGAGCTGTAAACCGCCAAAATACCATCTTTTTCTTTGATTGAGTAAGTCTCTCCATGTTATTGGGGATTGTTCAAAAAGTTTAGTAGAATCTACAAGTATTGCCTTTAATCCTGCAGCATGCATCCTAGTTGCAAAGTCTGCATCCTCAGTCAATGCAGCTTCATCTAATCTATACTTTAAAATGATGTCTGATCTAAGAACTCCTATTAATCCATTAAATTGCTTAAAATGCAATTTCTTAATTAAAAAGTTGAGCAAATAGTATTCTATTTCCACAGTTTCTGACACCAAATTTTTCGGGTTTAAAATGTACCTTCTAGATGATGCAATGTATGCTTTGGGCTCTTTTTCTAACGCATTTACACATTTCACTATGAAATCTGTTTCTGGTTTGGTATCTATATCAAATATTGCAATGTATTTTGGTTTAAATCTAGCTACATAGTCCAACGCATCATTTATAGCACCAGCTCTTTTACCTCTATTGGTGCTTCTTCTTATAATTTTTACAGCCCAAGATAACCCCTTGTTTTCTATAAAATTCCTAATTTTGCTAATTTTTTCTAGATTATTTGTATCTATGACATAGACTATTAATGGTCTATACTCACCAAAGTTAAGGGAGGTTATATTACAGATAGAGCTAAAAATCATA
Organism: uncultured archaeon; assembly: GCA_964498465.1. Classification (GTDB taxonomy): domain Archaea; phylum Halobacteriota; class Archaeoglobi; order Archaeoglobales; family Archaeoglobaceae; genus CAZCHG01. Next base: position 5,052 of record CAZCHG010000077.1, read on the forward strand.
GTTAATGGTTCAAAATCTGAAACTGGTACTATAACTGCTAAAGTTTTCCTCATAGTTTCTGACACTCTCCTCGCTAGAGCAGAGAGCTTTTGTAGCGACCTGTTGTAAAAAATGAGATACCTTCTTAAGTTATGTTTTTTACTATTTTAAAATTAGAATTAAAGTTTAAATAGATGGTTAAGAGATTCCAGTTTAACTAAACTATTTCTTTTAAAAATTCTGCAAGTATAAAAGTCAAACAATCACACAAGAGATTCGTATAATTTTTTAAGACGTTCTATTATTTTGTTCCAACTAAATTTCTCTTTTACTTTTTCTCTCCCTCTTTTTCCCAGCTTTATTACAAGTTTATCATTTAATAAAAGTTCCTCTATCCTTTGAGCTAATTCATTTACATCTCTAAATGTAAAACCACCTAACTCTGCAATCTCACTTACACCTGGAGTATCATACGCCAAAACTGGAGTTTGACAAGCCATTGCCTCAAGTAAAACTATACCAAATGCTTCTAATCTAGTTTTAGATGGTAGAACTAAAACTTTTGATTTCCTCAGCCAGTAAATTTTTTCACTTGGAGGTAACCAGCCAGTGAATTTTGCATTAATATTGTATTTCGCTGCGAGAGCTTTCAATCTTATTTTATCCTCTCCTTCACCAATCACGACCAGTGTGTACTTTACATCTTTCTTGATTAGCTTTAAAGCTCTTATAAGTAAAGGCAAACCCTTATATTCTACAAGTCTACCTACATAAGTGATTATGTTTTTGCGTTCTTTCCGTCCAGATGGATTGTATTCCTCCAGATTGATTCCGTTTGGTATTATTTCTATTTTGTTCTGATAATCTCTTAAAATATTTGAAGTAATCGAATAACTCCTGGTTGTGGAAATTATCACATCCGCTTTATCTAAAATTTCGCGAGTGACTTTTTCGTTAATTTTTTCAATAATTTTTCTGCTTAATCCCGGAAATTTTAAACCATAAACTCTATCAGGAATTACAACATCATTGTGATATGTGACCACATGAGGTTTCAAGTTTAAATCTGATATTTTTTTACTAAAAAAAGGAGACGGTATATGAGAATGATAGATATCTGCTTTAATTACTGGGAATTTTATAGGAATCGGAGAATACGGAATATTTAGACATGGTACCGTAATTAAATTTTGATAAGTAGAACATCTAGTTGAAGTGACTACCCAAACGTCAAAACCTCTAGCTCTTAAATTATCCACCTTATTTTTTACGTGAGTTTCTACTCCTCCAGTATGTGGGGGGTAATA
>CAZCHG010000078.1:0-6051 GCA_964498465.1 uncultured archaeon
AAATTCCAAATTAACTCTAGAGAGATTCAATAAATTTTAATTAAACGTTCTGGATACTAATAGCGAAATTTTGAAATATGTATAAAAATTACTGAGAATACCAGGTGATGGAACTATGATAACTTTACCATACAAAACTCTTTCAATTTGTCCTGAGTGCTTCAAGATTATTCCAGCAGAAGTGTATGAAGAAAATGGCAAAGTTCTAATAAGAAAGGAGTGTCAAGAACACGGAGAGTTCGTCGATGTATACTGGGGAGACTCCGAAATGTTTAAAAGAGCATCAAAATATGCTCATGATGGAAAAGGGATAAGTAATCCGATTACCAGTTTCGATAAGGGTTGTCCATTTTCGTGTGGATTATGCGGATTTCATAAAAGTCATACTGCTCTTTTAAATATAGTTCTGACGAACAGATGCGATTTGGCATGTTGGTACTGTTTCTTTTATGCAAAAAGAGCAGGATATGTTTATGAGCCAACGATAGAACAAATAAAAAGAATGGTTACCATTGCCAAAAACCTAAAACCAGTTGGCTGCAACGCAGTACAGTTAACTGGAGGAGAACCCTGCTTAAGGGATGATCTAATAGAGATAATCAAAGCTATAAAATCTATAGGAATTGATCACATTCAATTAAATACCAATGGAATTAGATTAGCCTTAGAACCTGATTTTGCCACAAAAGTTAGAGTAAGTGGAGTAAATACAGTTTATTTATCATTTGATGGTGTTGATGAGAAAACTAATCCAAAAAACATAAGAGAAATTCCTAAAATTTTAGAGAATTGTAGAAAAGCTGGTCTTGGAATAGTTTTGGTTCCCACGGTCATAAACACAGTAAATGATCATCAACTTGGAGACATCATAAAATTTGGTGCAGACAACATAGATATAATAAGAGGAGTTAATATCCAGCCAGTAAGCTTTATAGGAAGAATGTCCAGAGCAGAAAGGGAAAAATACAGAATAACAATTCCTGATGTCATTAAGCGAATAGAGGATCAAACCGATGGTCAAATTACAAAGGATGACTTTTATCCCGTTCCATCAGTGTGTCCAATTACACACTTTGTCGAGGCTATAACTGGTGAACCAAAATACGAGCTAACTTCTCATTTTGCGTGCGGCATGGCTACCTATGTATATGTTAAAAATGACAAATTAATACCAATTACAAGGTTCGTCGATGTGGATGGGTTGTTTGAATACTTAGATGAAAAGGCCAAAGAAATAGAAAAAAGCAAGGTGAAAAAACTTAGAGCGCTTAGCGCCCTGCTGAATTTAAGAAAATTCATTGACAAAGCTAGAGCTCCGAAGGATTTCAATATAGCTAAAATTTTATTTGATATACTTGTTAAACACGACTATTCCAGCTTAGGTAAATTCCATCAGAAAGTACTGTTCCTAGGTATGATGCATTTCCAAGATCCATATAATTACGATATAGAAAGGGTTAAAAGATGCGTAATACACTATGGAACTCCTGATGGTAGAATTATTCCATTCTGTGCGTTTAATGTGCTTTCAAAATACTACAGAGATAAAATACAGGAGGAATTTAGCATTCCTCTCGAAGAATGGGAAAAGAAAACAGGTAAAAAGATTGACAAAGAAATATATCGAGTTATACCAAGACCTAAAGATTAACTTTATATTATTAATTTAAAAAAATTAAAATTAGTTTAAAAACAGTGGTTCAGCGGACGCAGTCTTTTATAAACACACATCCGCCTTGGGATTCATCAACCTCAACTCCCTCAGGATTCATAGGGAGCAAATCATAGGTCTCGTCCCCATTTCAGGGTACCCCTTTTCCCCTTTCGGAAAAGGAAAACCCCACATCTTTAGCAATCGTCACATCCCCTCTCATGAGGTTTCGACGCTTTAGTTACGGGCTAAATACATTCAAACATTCAAGGCACAAATGTGTTGCGATTGTAGATTGTCTATCAATCTATGGAGTTGTTACTGCTCTGCAAGGCAGAGTTAACCTTCCCTCTGCTTATCGCAAGAGGGTTTTCACCGAAAGCCATTAAAGGGAGGTTTGGGAGTGTGTAGCACAAAGCTACGCCTCCCTTCGAGCTGGATCGTCGCAGTTCCTGACCGCAGATGTCCGTGGTCTCGTTCCGAACTTGCATTAACTTCGGAGTATAAAAATTAACTACCCTCCAACCTCTTCCTCCACCTTTCCCTAATTCATCTCCTCTCTCACGGACGGAGCCTTCTTAGCAACTGGAGGTAAATTTTTTAGTTCAGTTTATTGGTAAAGGTAAATGAGATGAGAAAACTAATAAGAGGATTTTTCATAGGAAGATTCCAACCTTACCATTTTGGACACCACGAAGTTATCAAAAGAATACTTGAAGAGGTAGATGAACTCATCATTGGAATAGGTAGTGCTCAAGAAAGCCACACACTGGATAATCCCTTTACAGCTGGAGAGAGAGTTCTAATGATTTCCAAAGCCATTGAGGAGTTAAACACAAACAAGAAGATATACATAATACCGCTTGAGGATATATACAGAAACAGCTTGTGGGTCTCTCATGTTTGTTCAATGGTTCCTCCTTTTGATGTGGTTTTCTCAAATAATCCTTTGGTTAGAAGACTTTTCAAAGAAGCTGGATTCAAAGTAATTAAAACTGAACTTTACAAAAGATACGAATATCAAGGAAAAGAAATAAGGAAAAAAATGCTAAACGGCGAAAACTGGGAAGATTACGTTCCAAAACCAGTAGCTGATGTTATAAAAGAAATTGATGGAGTAAACAGGATTAGAGAGATTGCACAAAAAGATGTCTGAGAGCTTTTCTATAAAATGGAATAATATATACATTAATGTTTTAATTTGCAACGATGTTATACAGTCTTTAACCTTTTCAAAAACTCCTACACCTAATACTGGATGTAGTGAAATCTATAAAAGTTTAAAAAAGGATTTAGCAAATTATATTTCCGGTAAAAAGGTAGATTTCTCCATTTATAACGTAAGATTTCCCAAAAGTAGGTTTTACAAAAAAGTGCTCAAAGTTGTCAGAAATATACCTTATGGCAAAACTATAACATACAAAGATTTAGCTAACATTGTATCAAGCTCTCCAAGAGCTGTAGGTCAAGCTTTAAAAGCAAATTTTACACCTATCATTATACCTTGTCATAGAGTTATTTCAAAAAACGGTATCGGCGGTTTTTCATGGGGTTTAGAAATTAAAAGGAAACTGCTAGAATTAGAAGGAGTAAAATTAGATTAAAATTTAAATAAATGATAATAAGATTTATCGATAGTTTAAAACTGCGTCAAATCCAAGTCTTTATTTAAAAATCACCGAACAGAACATCTAAATAACATTAAATCATGTAAAGGAATGTGGAAAAGTTCGAAGTTACTGCAATGAATAAAAAAATTCTTGCAGCTATTTTTCTACTTATCGGTTTCTTCATCGCATTTGACTATTTTGTTGATTTATACACAGAATATCTTTGGTTTAATTCATTGAATTTAGGTTCTGTATTTGTAAAAATGCTAATGTACAAGTTTACAAATTTTGCCATTTTCTTTTTCATACCTTTCGCAATCTTAATTTTAAATAAATATGCTCTTTATAAAGCCAGCCATGAATTCCTAGGTGAACCTCTGAAATACCCGCTTTGGATAGATCTATTTATCTCATTAATTTTTGCAATAGTTGCCTCAAGAAACTGGCTAAATTTAGTTTATTTCATAAATTCTGTTGATTTTAATATTAAAGATCCAATTTTTAACCTCGATGCGTCATTTTATGTCTTCAAATTACCATTCATTCAGACAATATTTGCAGTAATCACTGCAACCATTTTACTGACAATTTCAATTTCCGTAGTTTACTACATATTTATATTCAGGTGGGTAAAAAGCTTTGAAGAGTTTAAGGAGCTATTTCCACATGCTGGTTATGTTCACACGGCAATTTTAATTTCGCTATTTTTTATACTAGCTTCAATTTACTTTTATCTAGTTAGATATGATGTGCTCACTGCTCCAACCCATGAAATAGTAATATGTGGATACACTGACGTTAATGTACGTATTCCTGCATTAACTATAGCTTGTTTTGTCTCTATAATTATTGCTGCCTTATCATTTTATTTCATATACCACAGAAACCCAGAGAAATTGTTACTGATTTACATAGCGTTTTTTGTCTTTCTAATTTTCCTACTGGTCGTAATCCCAGGAATGGTTCAAAAATTTAAAGTTGAGCCGAATGAACTAGCTGTTGAAGAGAAATATATTAAATACGGAATAAATTATACTCGATTTGCATACGGTTTAAACGTAAAAAGAATATCATATCCTGTTAGCGAGGTATTAAATCCAGAGGTAATTAAGAAAAACTGGGAGGTTTTCGAAAATATTAGAATTTGGGATCACAGACCTCTGCTCGATGTATATAGACAAATACAGCAAATCAGAACTTACTATTACATAAATGATGTTGACGTAGATAGGTACTACCTTGATGGCAAATACACTCAAGTCATGATTTCTGCCAGAGAACTTTCTGTTGACTTACTGCCTCCTAATGCAAAAACTTGGATCAATCAACACTTAATTTACACCCACGGATATGGAGTAGTAGCTTCTCCCGTGAACATAGTGTCAGAGGGAGGTTTACCAGACTTAATTGTAAAAGATATACCTCCTAAAGGAAAAATTAAAGTTGTTAGACCTGAAATATACTTTGGTGAAGTTACTAACAATTATGTAGTTGTTAATACTCTACAAAAGGAATTTGATTACCCCGCCGGAGAAGAGAATGTTTTCACAACCTACAATGGAACTGCTGGAGTAAAATTGGACTCATTCCTAAAAAGATGGCTCTTTTCAATTAAGCTTAGAGATGTTAACCTAATGTTAAGCAATTACATTACCTCTGAAAGTAGAATATTACTCCACAGGAATATTAAAGAAAGGGTTTACACAATTGCTCCATTTCTTAAATACGATAAAGATCCCTACATCGCTGTGATAAATGGTAGACTTTACTGGATAATTGACGCCTATACAACGTTAAGCAAGTTTCCATATTCTGCTACTTATGAAGATTTCAATTACATAAGAAATCCTGTTAAAGTGTTTATCGATGCATACAACGGTACTGTAGAGTTTTACGTTATTCAAAAAGAGCCCGTGATTAATACGCTAATTAAAGCATTTCCAGAGTTATTCAAACAAAAAGAGGAAATGGATTCAGAAAAAATCAAGCATATAAGATACCCGGTAGGGCTGCTGGAAATTCAAGCTTTAATTTACTCAGTTTATCATATGGAAGATGTAAAAACATTCTATAACAGAGAAGATATCTGGGAAATTCCAATGGAATTATTTGAAGATGTAAAAATAAACATGGAGCCGTACTATGTCATCACCGTTCTTCCAGGCTGTAACAAATCTGAATTCATCCTCATGCTACCATTTACACCAAAAGGGAGAGATAATATAATTGCCTGGCTCGCCGCAAGATGTGATGAAAACTACGGTGAATTGATTCTGTATGAATTTCCAAAAGGGAAATTGGTATACGGTCCTATGCAGATTGAAGCTAGGATTGACCAAGATGCAGAGATATCCAAATTATTTACACTTTGGGGTCAAGCTGGTTCTAAAGTCATAAGAGGGAATTTGCTTGTCATACCAGTTGGAGGCTCGATTATTTATGTTGAGCCAATATATTTAAAAGCTGAAAAAGCACAAATTCCAGAATTAAGAGGGGTTATATTAGCCCATGGTTCGCACTTAAAAATGTACCCATCCTTGAACGATGCTGTAAAGGCTTTGATTGAGAAAGGTGCTGAAATTACAGAGAGAAAGGAGAGAACTCTAAAATATGAAGATTTGGTCAAATTGGCCATAGAAACTTATAAAAAAGCAATAGAAGAAATAACAAAGGGTAACTGGAGTGGATTTGGTGAAATGTTTGAAAGACTAGGGAAGATACTTGAAGACTTGAATAAAACAAGGACCCGTGGGGTAGGTGGATAGCCTAGAGGGCTTCGGACCCTCTGAC
>CAZCHG010000079.1:0-5840 GCA_964498465.1 uncultured archaeon
GTTAAAAGGCGGATCCCCGCAAGGGGATACCCCGAAAGGGGTGGCTACGGCACAGAAACGACACCTGCCTAGGGAAATGCGATGATTCCGAAAGGATGAGGTCACCTAGGCAGGATGAAACGGCCGACCCCGCCGGTGCAAGGGCTTTTGCCCGCTTAGACTGATGCCGCCAATACAAAAGGGGGCTTAAAGCCACCACTCCCACCTTTTTTACAACATAACATGCATTTAGCGTAAAGCTCTTATCAAAGAATTTTATAAAATATTAACCCATGAAAGTATTCATATCTGCACCTTTTTTTAACTATGCTGAAAGGGAGCTAAACAAGAAAATCGCCGAATTTCTAAGAAAACTGGAATTCGTAAAGAACGTTTTTTTACCCCAGGAATACGGCCTTCTTGAAACAAGCGATGATGATGCTAAGAGAAAAATATTTGACCTAGATTTAAACGCTTTAAAGGATTCTGACGTAATTGTAGCGATTCTTGACGGGGAGTGTCTGGATTCGGGTATGTGCTTCGAATTGGGTTATGCTTACGCATTGGGAAAGCCCATAATCGGAATTAAAACTGATTACAGAGTTTTTTCCAGAATAGAAGAGTTAAATTTGATGATAGAGAAATCCCTGTACAAATTGATTGTATCTCAAAATCTTGAAGATATAAAAGCTGAACTGGTTAAAACTTTAGAAGAATTAAAAGGTAAAATTTCATGATAACAATCGATAGAGCCTTTAAATTAAATCCAAATCTAAATCCTGAACTGTTCCTACCTGATCCAAGGGATGTGCTTAGAAGTTTAGATAAGACTCCAGTTAAGGATTGGCTTGAGTTTATATCAAGTGAGCATGTCGGAAGAAAAGCAAAAATTCTCCTTTTCGTTCCTTGCACACCAAAGAAGCCATATGATCCTCCCAGAGATGAGTTTCACGAGAAGTTACTTGAACTTGAGAAAAAGTACGATGCATATCTAGTTTCAGTTTCAGAGCCACTAGCATTAGAGCCTAGAGAGTTTTGGAGTTTTAAATGGAGAGGGTACAATTTAATCTACGATGCTCCGTTTTTTCCATGGATTGAAAAATATGGATACAAATGGGATCAAGAAATAGCAAACGCAGTTTGGGAAAAACTGGCCAAAGTCGCGAAAAAATGGTACGATAGAAACAAAAACTTATTTTCACACACCGTAGCTTATGCTACTCCAAAAAGCAACTATAGACAGATACTAAAATATATTGATGCAATCTTTGTACCAGATTTTGAAATTGAAGAAGATGTTAGTTATGAAGAAAACACAGAGAAAATTTATTTAAATAAAAAAGCTTGGCGTGAGTTAATACGCGTATTGAATACTTTATGAGCTATTCCGCGCTAGAGTGCAGAATTTTCCCGTTCTATCTACTTCCACGGCAAAGCTTCATGCGAAAGTTCAGGATTGGCTCGCAATAGCTCCATTACACTTTTCTCTTTAAGAAGTGGGTAAACTTTCATTAATCCCTTCTCTTTATCGTGACATTATCGAAAACGTTCCTTCTCTAGTAGGGATTCAAAGTATTTAAAGATGTTTCCAGCAACTCTCCACCTGCTACTGCTTTGCGTATCCCTTGCTTTAAAAAGCGGATTTTGTAAGCAACATTTCTATAAAAAAATTACTTAAGCCAAAAACAGATCTTTTAAATCCCATAATATCTTTGGATTTCTCTTTATTATTTCTATAACAATCTCTTTGACACTCATTTCTTTAAAATTACATCCGCGTAAAATATGTGCCAAGGTATTTAAATCTTCATCGCTCATTTTAAGTAATTTTTGCTGAAGTAACTTGTTTCTCTTTAAATTTTTACCAAATTCTTTTTTCCACAGGACATCATACAATTTCAGCGTGTTTTTTGAATAATCTCCTTTTTTAACAGCTTCTGCAGCTACCTTTCCAGCCAAAATTCCTCCTTTCATCGCATTAATTATTCCCCCTCCAGTGACTGGATCCGCGTGCCTCGCTGCATCGCCTACCAACATAACATTGTCAGCTACAGCAGTCTCTATAGGCCCTTTTACAGGTACCCCTCCAGCTACTACCTCTATAATTTCTCCGTCACCGAACTTCTCTTTTATAAATTCATCCAAGTACTCCTTCGGTGTTTTCTTTGCCATCGAGGGCAAAACTCCAATTCCAACGTTGGCAACTTTCTTTCCTTTAGGAAAGAGCCAAATGTATCCTCCTGGTGCAATCTTTGTTCCAAGCCAAAAATGACAGTAATCTGCGTCAAACTCTATTCCGCTCATTAAATACTGAATGCAAGATTCTATCTCATTTAGCTTCAAAGTTGTATCTATTCCTGCCCATTTGCCAACTCTGCTTTCTACGCCATCAGCTCCTATGACTATTTTCGTATCCACCTCAAAGCTTTCTCCAAGTCTTTTCATCTTTACTCTTACTGTACCTTTGTCTTTTAATCTTTCAAAACCAATAGCCGTTGTTTTTACCATAACATCTGCTCCTGATTTTGCAGCAAGTTTAGCTAGATATCTATCAAAAATTTTCCTTTCCAATACGTATCCTACTTCATTTCCTGCATGTTTCTCAGCCAAAACCACTTCAGTTCCGTCTGGAGCATAAATTTTTGCTCCAATTACCTCTCTAGCTATCCATCTTCTGTCAATTTCTATCATCTCCTCCAATGGTTTCTTACTAACGCCTTCTGCGCATCTAACTGGGCAGCCAATTTCTTGTCTTTTTTCAATTAATAGAACGTTCAATCCTAATTCCGCTGATGTTTTTGCAGCCATTGATCCTCCAGGTCCTGCTCCTACCACAACAACATCGTAATCGGTCATCCTGATACCTCTTCAACCCTTAAGGCACCCATGGGACAAACTTTAACGCACGCCAGACACAGTGTGCATCTGTCCTCATAAATTTTCAGAGTTGTTTCTATTAATTCGTTAGCATTATAATTGCAAACAGAAATGCAAGCCCCACAGTATGCACACTTATATCTATCCACAACTATTCTTCTCTTTTTCAGAAGTTTCACCCCTTAATTAAACTTAAAAATTGAATTAAAGTCTCCAGCTAAAATCTTAACTTTAATTAAATTTTATATTAAAATAAAAATAAAAAGAGTTTACATTACATTGTGATCATTTTTTCTTCCCATTGCTTTAAGTATTCTGAACTCTTGCTTACATCCACAAACAATTTTGATGCTCTTTCAACATCACTCACTTCTATTTTACCAGAATTTCTAAGTTTAGCATACTCGCAAGCTGGTGCAAGAAGTTGTATCGCATATCTTAAGCTATATTTTTCTCCCAAGTCTGTTAATTTCTCCAATGCATCTTTATCAATGGTTATACCCATTTCTGCAGCTCTTATTTCTATTATTGCTCTTATTTCATCTCTCTTGTAAGGTTCAGTCGTTATTATGAGCAATCTGTCCAACAAGTCTAATGGTATTCCATGAGGAGCTATTATATCTGTACCTCTTATTTTTGAAAAGCCCCTGTTTGATGCAAGGATTATTATCGGTGCCATTTCAGATTCCATAGCCCTATTCATGAACGTGAAGAGTTCTATATCCATTAAATGCGTTTCATCTATGAACAAAACTCCAGGAACCAATTCTGCCTTACCTTCCTCGACCCAGCTTTTTACTTGCTCATCCACGGCTTCCCTAACCTCATTATCTATTTCCCTGCTAGATGGTGCAAATAAACTAAATATTGACGTTCTTCTAGCGTTTGCTTCGTCCAAATCATGCAACGTTACAACATATGTGAATTCTTTATTTTTCTCAATTCTTCCACTTGGAACTTCAACTAATTCAGTTTCTCCAATGTCATACTTTCTTTTAGCTTTTTTACTCCTCCCAATCTTCGCAACTCTTCCTGTTTCTTTATCTATTACAATTACATCACCAACTTCTATGCCTTGAGCCAAAAATTGCAAAGCTATTCTACCACTAACTGTAAACGTTTTCTTTTCATCAGTCGTAGCTAGAGTTAACATTGCAGATTCTGGAATTTTCTGCGTAGGGTTGTAAGGATTGGGTATCATGTTGTAATCCAAACCTACTACTTCACCTTCAAGCACAGTTCTCGTTTCTTTTATTCTTACACCAATAGCTTTTCTCATCGCTTGTATCAATGCTTCAGTCTTCTTCATTTCAGTACTGTAAAACTCACTTGCAGAAACTTGGACAAATGGTATGTCTTTTCCTAATTCCTTACTTATTGCCACAGCGATAGCAGTTTTTCCAGTTCCTGGAGGACCTGCAATTAATATTCCCTTTCCAGCCATTTTTCCGGACTTGATGAGCCTAACTATAACTCCAGCAGCTTCTCTGGCTTTCTTTTGCCCAACCATTCCATCAGCTATGTCCTTGGCCTTCAAATTTTCATCCAATCCCAATCCTCTTATGTGTGAATGAGCGCTTATTCTTTCAAATCTTGCCGCAATCTCTTTGATTTCCTCGACCATTTTCTCAAAACCTCCCTCATTCAATAAAAAGATGTGGTGCAAAACTTTCAACTTAAAGATTCAATGAGTTTTTCAATTAATTTTTAGAGCGATTAGTAACTGCTAAAATTTACAGCGATTTTGCTTTAAAAATGTACTCATAAACTTTTTTATTATATTTACTGCGAAAGATAAATCTTGCTATACAAACTGCTAGCTTGTAAAATAAATGTGATTTGATAAAAGTAATTTAACCCTCAGTTTTCTTTTTAAGTAATACTTTAATAAAGCCAAATAATTTTTTAATCGATCAGCACAATGTGCAAATATTGTGATGGAATTCCTAAAAGAAAATGCAGAATACTTTGAAAAAAAGGCAATCGAAGCTTTAAAAGAAAAACCACGTTTTGTGTTATTTTTTGCGGAACAAGCAATTCAGCTTTATATAAAGTATATTTTAGCAAAGGAAATTGATGACTATCCAAAAACCCATAAACTGAGAGTTCTATTTGAGGAACTCTCCAAAGTAACCAAAGAAGCAAGGGAATTCTACGAAAAATATGCTGATTATTTAGATTTGCTGGAAGAAGCTTACATTACTACAAGATACTTAGGAAAGGAGTACAGCAAGAAAAGTGCTGAAAATGCTGTAAGACTTCTTAAGGAATTTAAGGAGGTGTTTAAGGAGTGGTTACGTTAACAGATGTTCAGCTTGATATAGTAAAAAGATTCAAAGAACTAAGAAAAAATTACATGGAGAACGTTAGAAAGATTAAAAATGTTGCAAAAAGGATTTTTGATAATAGATTTGTTGCAGTCTACGTTTTTGGAAGCGTTATCAGTGGAAAAACGCATCCTATGAGTGATGTTGATGTTGCTATAATCTTGTCTGAAGAAGTTTGTGAAGAGGAAAGAATAAAACTCTATAAAGAAGTAAGAAAGATGTTCGGTTTACATCCGTTTGAAATTCATATACTCACAGTCAACGAATGGGAAAAATGGTATAGAAAATTCGTGAAAGACAATTTTATCAAGATATGATTTCGCTTTACAGTAAGTTAACTCTGAGCATGTTATAGCAGCTTAAGTAAAAACTATCATTATCTATTCTGAAAGAGGAAATTCAGCAAAATTAACGAGGTTTTAAGAGTGGTTATAAAGTTAAACTTTTTCAGATATTCATCAAACGGAAGAATTGTCAAGTTCGATTTGAAAGGATTATATCACATTCGCAGGGTTTACGAGGAAAAGAGAAGAAAAATCCAAAAGTTAAGCAAAACTAAACCAAAGACTGCTAAAAAGTTAATGAAAAAGTATTCAAAGAGAGAGAAAAATCGTGCAAGAGATTTAATGCACAAAATAATTACTACAATAGCAAGAG
>CAZCHG010000080.1:0-5654 GCA_964498465.1 uncultured archaeon
CATTACTACTGCCCTACTCTTCGAGGAAAAATCCCAGAATGTAGAGTCCCTAGCAATGTAAATTCAATTCCAGAAATAGTCATAAACGGTACAGATCTTGATGCTGTAAAAAAAGCCATGTATATTTGCATGCTTGCAGGAGCTAAAACTGACGGTGTCTTAAAAATTTCAAGCGGAAACTATGGTGGCAAATTAGGTAAATACAAAATATATTTGAGGGATATTTTAGAGGAGTTCCATGCTAAAAGATAAAACAAACTCAAAGTACATAAGATATATTAGACAAATTTCAATTGATGAGATTGGTGTTAATGGTCAAAATAGACTTTTTAAGGCAAAAGTTTTAGTTGTCGGCGCTGGTGGATTGGGTTCCACGGTTGCAAGTTATCTTGCTGCTGCTGGTGTCGGTAAAATTGGCATCGTAGATGGTGATGTTGTAGAAGTCCATAATCTACAAAGACAGATAGTCCACGCTGGCAATGTTGGTCTAAATAAGGCAGAGTCGCTGAAATCCTTTATAAACAGGTTAAACCCAGATGTTGATGTAAAGGCTTATCCCTTCCATCTAACTGAGGATAACGCTGGCAGTTTGATAAAGAAATACGATATAGTTATATCCTGTCCAGACAATATTGAAACTAGATTCTTAATAAACAGAATCTGTGTTGAACAAAGAAAACCAATGATCCATGGAGCTGTTAATTCCTTTGAGGGAGAAGTTTCCATTTTTCATATAACTCCATGCTATCAATGTATATACGGATCTATTACAAATTATAACAACGTATCTCAGGAAACCTTAGGATTTACTACATGTATTACAGGTTGTTTGCAAGGTATAGAAACTATAAAGCTTATATTAGGGCTACCAGTGTTAAAAGGCGAAATATTAAGATTTGACTTAAAAAATATGAATTTTACAAAAATTAGAGTTAAATCCAATCCTAAATGCAAAGTTTGCGGGAAATTCAATCTTCCCAGGGGGATTAATGATTATTAATAAAGTTAAAAAATCTTAAAGTGGATAACACATTTATGGAATTGGGTGAAAATTTTTATAGAGTTTTTCATCCAAAACCCGTTTTTTTACTAGTTTCAAAGGGTAAAAACAAGGTTAATGTCATGGCTTTAGCTTGGCATATGCCAATAAGTCTTGATAACAGAATAATAGGTGTAGCTATCGACAAAGAAAATTACTCACACCAGCTTATAATGGATACCAAAGAATTCTCCCTTAATTTGCTTCCAGTCAATGAAGTTGATAAAATTTGGTTCTCTGGAACAAGAACCGGAAAAAAGGTTGATAAAATTAAAGTCCTCAAATTTGAACTTGAAGATGGCATAAAAATAAGTGTTCCCCATATTAAAAATTCCCTAGCCTGGGTAGAGTGCAAAGTTGAGAGAGAAATAGATTTTCCTGATCACACTTTATTCTTATCTAAAGTACTTTACGCCTGGGCTGATCCAAAATATTTCAAAGATTGTTGGATAGAAAACTCGCCAGTGCCTTTGCATGTAGGTAAGAAATACTTTGCAGTACCTAGTAAGTATGTTACACCGCAAAAAAGATGATGCAAAACTTAAGCACCCGGCATTAATGCAAATTAGAACTAAAAAGATAGATACTAACTTACTTATGAAGTGGCTATCCAAATTAAACATTGAATACTCCCTTGAATCCCATAAGAATGGGCTAAATTTATATTTCTCCGACGTAAACGATGCTAGAAGGATTTTATCGCTCATAAAAAGGGAGTACAAAGACATAAACATGAACTTCAGTACAAAGTATGCTGGTGTAAGAGGGGGAAGAGTTAGAATACTGTTTGTGTATAGCTTAAAATGAAGCTCATCCTTTCGTGCCGAGAATTTGCAAAAATTCGCAAGAATATATCTATAGACTCCCTTAGATCTCAAAAATACTACAGAGGGACTTTACTATCAATTTTAATTCAAAAGCAAATAGAGAGAGTAAAAAGAAGTTACCATCGTTTTTTAAGCAAATTAGATGATATAGCAAAATACTGGGAGAAAAACAAAAAAATTCCAGAGTTGCCTGGTTTAACACCAACCGTAAGGGTCAGAATTCTATTAAAAGCATTGGGTTATGGCAAAAGAAGAATAAAAAGAATTCTAGTAAACCCAAAAGAATGCGATGATGATAAATTAGCCTATGAAATTTTCAACGCTGTTCTAAAAGATTACGTGTATTCCCCTATTGCTGCAGAATTACAACAAGCCAAAGGAAAAAGGGGAGAACTGATATTAAAAAATTGGCTAAGTTCCATGGAAATAAAATACTGCCCAGAGGATTCAATAAGAAAAATCGACAGTAAATGCACTCCAGACTTTTTACTTGAGGATGAATTACTTATTGGTAGAAGAAAAATTAGATGGATTGAAAGTAAATCAATGTTTGGCGATGCAAAAACACATAACTTCATGTTCAATAAACAGTATGAAAAGTATTACAAAAACTTCGGAAACGGATTGATTATATATTGGTTTGGACATTTAAGGGGTCTTAAAAACTCTACAACTGGTTCTTTTATTCACTCCTACCTCAGATTAAATTTATTAAAAATGAATGCAATTTTAACAGAAAAACATTGCAACCGTACACGTCAAAATGATGTAATTGTGAATGTATCCGATAGTGATGTAAATTGTTCTACAAAACTAAAAGGATTAACAAATCTAGATGATTTAAAGAATGCTGACAATTTAATAAGCTACAGCGATAAAATTATATCAGACTTAAGAGTTTTGTTTTCACTGTTCTCGAACGGTAGACTAGTAATTGTATACGATAACAAGAGGGAAGACTTGCGCAACTTTTTAGAAAAAATTTTAAAAAATTTTGGATTCAACGTTGTTGTTCAAAGTTGATAAAAATACAAAGTCCAATTTTAAACATTTCAATTAAAACTTCAGGATCCAGGATGAGCAGAGCTAAAAAATTGTCCAAGAGAAAAAATAAAGAAAAAGTAAAAGTGGCATTGGGTGGAACCTTCGAGCCACTGCACGAGGGTCACAAGAAATTAATCGATGTTGCTGTAAAACTTGGTGGAAAGAATTTAACTCTTGGAATTACTAGTGATGAAATGGCAAAAAAAAGAGTTAGATCTGTTTTACCATTTGAAATAAGAGTTAGAAATATAGTTTCGTTTATAAAAAGAAAATACGGATTTATTCCAAGAGTAATTAAAATAAATGATATATTTGGTGATACTTTGGAAAAAGATTATGATTATATTGTTGTCTCACCTGAAACTTATGAATCTGCAGTTTTGATAAATAAAAAAAGAAAAGAAATTGGAAAAAATGAAATAAAGATAGTTAAAGTAGATTTTGTTCTAGCTGAAGACGGTAAGCCGATTTCATCAACCAGAATAAAAAACGGAGAAATTGATAGATACGGCAAGCTTTTAATATAAATGGTTCCAATTGCAAAACCTTCCGCTCAAGTTCTAACGATTTTTCAAGCTAAATAGTTCTTTAATTTACGTATATTTCCAAAACTTTCTCCCAATCGCAGCTTTCTCTTTCAATTTTGAAAGCAAAACTATCGTACGGAAAAATTTTAATTCTGAATTTAATAAAAAAATTGGTTATGAATCAAAACATTGCTAAAATTCTTGAAAATGCCGAAAAAGATTATATAACTGGAAAAGACTGGGAGGTCAGAGAGAACGCCAATGAGACTACAAGTTATGGTAATTTTCTGAGCTATTTCTTGGATAAGATTTTAAAAACAAAAGATGTTCTATCACGTTTCTTTTCAGAAGAAGCTGTAAAAATGCATTTCAATGGAGACATCCATATTCACAAACTCCCCAGCTCACTTTATATACCATACTGCGTTGGTTGGTCTTTTCCAAAAATACTCAAATTTGGTCTTAAAACCCCTACTTTAACTTCAAAACCTGCTGCACATTTAGATGCAGCAGTAAATCACTTTATTAACTTTATATTTTTAACTGCACAAGAATGGTCTGGAGCCATGGCAGTTTCTGCGTTTGATTTGTTTACTGCTCCATTTGTAAGATTTGACAAGCTAAATGATGTGCAAATCAAGCAAGTTTTGCAAAGTATGTGTTTTGAATTGAACTATCCCTCTAGAATGGGTTTTCAGTCTCCTTTTTCAAATATAACAATTGTTTTGGATACAGTAGATAGTTTTATGGAAATGGATGCAATTGTTGACGGTAAAAATGTGGGAAAGGTTGGAGATTATCTAGATGAGGCTATAAGGATTACTAAACAACTAGCAATACTTTATAATGAGGGTGATGCTGCTGGTGCTCCATTTACTTTTCCCATACCAACGTTAATGCTCACAAAGAAGTTTGATTGGGCTGGTAAAAGATGGGGGGACTTATCAGATTTAATATTCGATAATCTAGCAAAAAAGGGTAGTTTCTACTTACTAAATGGATATTCCACCGATGTAGATGTCATATATAGCATGTGCTGCCGTTTAACTATTGATATTTCAAAATTAGATCATCACGAAGTAAAAAAAGTTGGAGAAGAGCTAAAAGAGGCTTTGGAAAGAAAACCACATGCCAGAGGTATATGGGCCATTCCTGATGCCACAGGATCAATCGGAGTTGTGACAATAAACTTACCTAGGTTAGCTTATCTAAGCAAGGGAAATGAAGGTAAGTTTTACGAGATGCTTGAGCAGAGGCTAGAAATTGCTAGGGAAGTTTTAATTAGAATGAGAGAAAAATACGAGAAAAGCCTTAAATCTGGATTAATGCCTATGACTTTGCTTTACCTGGGGTCTTTTATAAATCATTATAGTACATTTGGATTGGTTGGATTGCCTGAAGCTGCAGCAAATATTCTCCAGAATTATGAATTATGGAATGATCTAAACAAGAATGATATCAATGATGCACTAAAATGGATGAAGAATACAGTTAAATTTGTTAGAGAATTTGCAGATGACTGTAAATCAAGAGATGGATATCTATATAACGTAGAGGAAATTCCTGCTGAATCCACAGCATATAAATTTGCAAACATGGACCTAAAAGCATTTAAAAAAGATTTTGATGACAAAAAAATATTTATTCCAACAGAAAACAGTATTCCATTTTATTCCAACAGTATAGTTCCATATTACGCAAAAGTGTCTATTGCGCAAAGAGCAAAATGGGAAGGTTTCGTTCAAAAGGAATTTACAGGTGGAGTTATGATGCACTTATTCCTTTACGAGTCTCCTGATCCAAAAGCTTTGAAAAAACTAGTGCATAGAATTGCAACCAATACAAACGTAGTATACTTTAGCATAACTCCCACCATAGCCGTTTGCAGGAAATGTAAATGGAGTGGGGTAGGTGTATACGATAGATGTCCGAGATGCGGAGGAGAGATGGAGCTTTGGAGTAGAATAGTAGGATATTACAGACCGATCAGAAATTGGAACATAGGAAAAAGAGCAGAATTCCTAAAAAGAGTCAAATACGGTAAAATACAAAATGGTGAGAAGTTTTCTGTAACTAAAGATATGTTAAGTAAAAATATAATTTAGATTTTATAAAATTAGTTAAATTCTAAATAACCAAAATTTTTTCTAACATTAAAATTATGAAATAAATAACCATGATTGTCGTACCTACTGGAAAGCCAACTTTTGCCCACTC
>CAZCHG010000081.1:0-5646 GCA_964498465.1 uncultured archaeon
CCCTTCAGGGCGGAGAGGAATTAGGGGAGGAGGGAGTAGGAGGTTTGTTTAGATTATGTTGAAGATGTTGTAGAGGGTTGCAATCTTCTCGAAACATTTTTACTCCTTCCTCTCTATCTATCCTTCAGAGGGTTGCTCTGAACCCAGCCCGATGACACAAACCGAAGGCGATGACACCGTCGTGAGACTGGGCAAGAGCCGGTTCCCCCTATGGGGAACCCTCGCCCTTTAGGGCGGGGAGGAGGTCAGAGTAAAATATCTACCCTGTACTCATTTCCTGCTATAACATCGCTATTCACATCAACTCTGAAGCTTATGTTCGTTTTGTCACTCTTCTTTAGCTCAGCTACGTAAGCTTCTGGCATTTTTAGCTTTATTCCCGGACTAGGGTTCAATTTGAAGTGTGTGTTCTTCACGTACCCTCCAATGCTACCGTAAAACTACCCTCTTTTATTTTTATTTGAAATACTCTATTTAATTAATAAAATAAATATAGGATTAAAATGCTTGACAATTTATTTAAGTTCTTAACAAATCTGTAGAAATTATGGGTAAAAAAGAGATCCCACTTCCTGAAGTTAACATTGGGATGGTTGGTCACGTTGATCATGGCAAAACAACCTTAGTTGCTGCGTTAAGCGGTGTATGGACGGACAGACACAGTGAGGAACTGAAGAGAGGAATCTCAATAAGACTTGGATATGCCGATGCTACTTTTAGAAAGTGTCCCCTTTGCGAAGAACCAAAGGCATACACGGTAGAGGAATACTGCCCAGTCCACAACGTTGAAACAGATATTCTTAGAACAGTTTCTTTTGTTGATAGTCCAGGACATGAGAGTTTAATGGCCACAATGCTTTCTGGTGCAACGCTTATGGATGGTGCAGTTCTTGTGATTGCTGCAAACGAGAAATGTCCGAGACCTCAAACGAAGGAACATTTAATGGCATTGGAGATAATAGGAGTCGATAAAATAGTAATTGCTCAGAATAAAATAGATATTGTATCAAAAGAAAGAATTCTGGAAAATTATCAGGAAATTAAACAGTTTATCGAGAATACAATTGCTCAAAATGCACCAATAATTCCTCTTTCTGCCCAGCAGAAGGTAAATATTGACGCTCTTATACAAGCAATAGAGGAAACTATACCTACTCCAGAAAGAGATCTATCATCATCCCCGCTGATGTTCATAGCAAGAAGCTTTG
Organism: uncultured archaeon; assembly: GCA_964498465.1. GTDB lineage: Archaea > Halobacteriota > Archaeoglobi > Archaeoglobales > Archaeoglobaceae > CAZCHG01. The sequence continues at coordinate 1,209 of CAZCHG010000081.1, forward strand.
ATGTAAATAAACCTGGAACCAAACCTGAGAACCTTGTTGGCGGCGTGGTAGGAGGTAGTTTAATAAAGGGAAAGATAAAAGTGGGTGATGAGATTGAAATCAAGCCAGGGGTAAAGGATGAAAAAGGTAACTGGAAACCTCTTTACTCTGAAGTTGTAAGCATAATGGCATCTGGAAGAAAAATAGAGGAAGCAACTCCTGGCGGTTTAATAGGTATATCTACGAAATTGGATCCAATTTTAACAAAAAGTGATGCATTGGTTGGAAATGTATTAGGTTTGCCAAATGAGTTACCAGATGTACTTAAGGAGTTCAGTATGAACATTCAATTGCTGGAGAGAGTAGTTGGAACTGAAAAAGAATTAAAGGTTGAGAGAATAAAGCCTGGAGAGAAGTTGATGCTTAGCATTGGTACAGCCTCGACTATAGGTGTAGTGAAATCAGTTAGGGATGATGTGGTTGATGTAAATTTACCATTAAGGCCTGTTTGTGCTGAAAGTGGTTGGAGAGTTGCAATTAGTAGGAAAGTAGGTGCAAGATGGAGACTAATAGGAGCAGGCACAATAGAGTGAAAAAGTGTGCAGTAATCGATACTAATGTATTTATTTACTCCTTCTTACAGAAGGTAGATTTACCGAATACTCTTAAGGAGTATGGAATAAATCTTATTTACGTTCCAAAAAATGTTATAGATGAGCTGGAATTATTAAAAAAAGAGGGTGGAAAAATAAAAATTGCCGCCAAACTCTCGCTTGATTTCATTAATAAGAACTGTAAGGTCTTAAATCTCGGAAACACCAAAACTGATGATGCATTGTTACTTATTGCAAGAAAATTTGGTTGCATTCTCATTACCAATGATAAAAAATTGAAGAAGAAAGCAAAGGATAATGGAATACAGATAGGATACGTTTCTCTTTCAAGATTAATAATTGAATCGGAGTTTTAATAATTACCAGTTGTTTTATGATTTCTCAAATTAAAAGACGGGCAATTCTGTTAATTTTAACTTATAACTTATTTGATTCTTGATTTCATCATTATCAGCTGTTGTTTAAGGAAGATGTTTTTAGCACCTTTACTCTAGAATAGTTGTGAATTTGGTGGAGGTCATAATCACAAAACATGCATTACTAAGGCTTATTGAGAGGAAACCTAGGAAATACAAAAAGTTTAACGCAAAAATTGTAGAAAACATAATACAAAACGTTATAGAAAATGGAAAAATTGTTCCAAGAAGTGAAAATGAGATAAGGATCTCCACTTCAAATTACACTCTAGGTTGCTCAATCAGTGGGAATAGAATAATAGTAAAGACAGTAATGAAAACGAGCGAGATGACGGAAAGCTTCAGAAAATTGGTAAAAAAACGTGGGGTTAAATCAAATTGGAAAGCTATAGTTACAAATACTGATAAAATAGAAAAGTGGCTTGAAGATCTAGAAAAACTTGAAAATATCTGTTCAATTTGTGGAATTTGTTCTGAAGTTAGACTTGTAGTTAAATGTAATATTTTGAACGCAGGAGTATGTGCAGACTGTTGCGTTATAGTTGGTGGCCCGTACTTGAAAAGCTGTAAATCCTGCTTACTCGGAAAGGAGTTTTGGAGAAGTTATTATGCTCTCCCAAAAATAAAAGAGGTACCGTACATACTCTGAGGTGCGTAACATGGAGTTCTACGATATTAGACAAATAATGGTTGATAATTTTTCAATTACTGTAGAAAACGGAAAAGTAGAGTTGCCGAAGGTTGAGAAGTTCAAGATGAAGGGATTTAGAGTTCTGAAAAACGGATTTTGGGGAATATTCACTGGCAATGTTCCTGATGATGAAGGTCTAAAGATTGCTGAAAGGAATGCAATAGGAAAAGGAAATTCTAAAATACTTGAATATGCAGAAAAGGGAAAATTTATTTTTAAACAAAAAAAGGATCCAAGCGATATACCTGCGGATGAAAAAATCAGTTTTTTGCTTGAAATTGATAAAATACTTAAGGATAAATTTGTTACTGGGACAAGAATACAGTACATAGAAAACAAAAGAATATTCAGATATAAGGACTCGTTTGGAACAGAAGTTTACTACGAACTACCGAGGATTGGAATAATAATGCAAGTTTTTGGAAAAGATGAAACTATGCAATATCTATCAAAGAGAATATTGAAACCTGGAGGATTTGAAGTTCTTGATAAAGCGTTTGAACATGCTGAAGAAATTAAATTAAAGCTAAAGGATCTGTTGAAAGCTAGGTCTCCACCCTCTGGAAAAATGAATGTTATAATGGACTCTACTTTAGCAGGAGTATTTATACATGAAGCTTTTGGTCATGCAGTGGAAGCGGATCATGTTCTGCAAGGTACCAGCATTCTTGCGAACAAAATAGGAGAAAAAGTTGCATCAGATGAGGTAACGATATTTGATGATCCGACCATTCCGGAGTTTGGTTTTTATCCATTTGATGATGAAGGTGTAAGGGCTAAGAGAAAAGTCATTGTTAAAAATGGAGTTCTTGAATCATTTCTTCATTCAAGGGAAACTGCTGCAAAAATGGGAGGATATCCTGGAAATGCAAGAGCCGAGGGGGTGGATGTACCTTTAGTAAGGATGAGCAACACTTATTTGGCTGAAGGAGATTACTCCCTTGACGAGTTGCTTGAAATTGCAAAGAAAGGCGTTTTTCTGGTTGGATCAAAGGGTGGTGAAACTAATCCAGCAACAGGATACTTCCAATTTAGCGCACAGTATGGATATGTAGTGGAGAATTCTGAGATCAAGTTCATGATTAAGGATGTCTCAGTAAGTGGTCACACCTTGGAAATTTTAAAAAATGCAAAAGTTGGAAAAGGATTAGAGTTTGATCCAGGATTTTGCGGAAAATCTGGCCAGAGTGTTCCTGTAGCCGATGGAGCCCCACCAGTGCTTACAGTAGGTTTTGTTGGTGGAAAATAACTCGTTTAACAAGTTAAGGAACGATTTAATCAAAGCTTTAACAAAATTTTACCACTTTTTAAAGTATCCTCATATTTCTTTTCAGATTTTAGATCTTTCGTTTTTACGAGTTCTATAGTTATTTTTCCATTTTCCTCAATGTTTATTAAATTAAACGACGACGGAATTCTTCCTTTTATCCTTAAAGTTGTAGCAGTCCCGGCGTTAACTATTAGCATATCGTTGATTTTCCAAATCCAAGGTACATGCTTATGTCCGGATAGAACTAAGTGCACTCCGAGTTCCATTAGCAGCTCCAACACGTCTCCTGAATCGGCAGGTATGTTCCTTTCTCTTCCAGTTCCAGGTATCGGAATCAAATGGTGATGCAATGCAAATATTTTTATTCCATCGAAGTTTTCAAATTCTCGTCTTATCATGTTGTATGCATCTATTCCAATGTTTCCATCATCTATGTCTGGTTCTGTGGAATCAGCTCCAACTATCTTTAGCCAATCCTTTTCAAAAACTGGTTGTCTTGTTCCAAAGAATTCCTCAAAGAGTTTATATCCCATGTTCCTTGAATCATGATTTCCTGGAACTACTACTTTATTCTTTGCTTTAAGTCTTCTAATAAATCTGTGTGCTTCAGTATATTCATGTAGGTATCCTTCATCGGTTAAATCTCCTGTAATAACTAGAATATCTGGATATACTTCTGTTAGATAGTCCAGCAAGTTATCTGCAAGCTCATCTGAGTAATAAATAGATTTCACGTGGAGATCAGAAACATGTGCAATCAACATTCTTTTTCACCCACAACGAGTGTAACTTGAGTTTATTTAAGAGAAACTTGAAATTAAACGTTTTTTCTTAAATCTTTTTTTAGTTTTAATGGCTTAGAAAATCGCCAAAAACGCTTCATGGTGATATATAAGTTAAACATTTTTGATTTACAAAATGTTGAGAAGATTGTAGAACGATGCAACAAATAACTGCGTTCTAAAGCTTTTGGAACATGTAAAATTAACTAATCAAAGTTAATTATTGGAAAAGGATTCCTAAAAAGTTCTTATATTTTTATCCTTATATTTGTTTTGTTTCTGTTCCGTTTAGTGTTCTAGAAAATGTTTAATGAAGATTAAACAGCACTGTACACAAATAATTACGGATTTTTAAAACTAAATTAAATACAAACTATACTGTAAATTTAATTGTTAACCGCTTATTTGAGTAATAATTTTTAAATCGATTCAAAGAATGCAATAAAGTGCTAGCTAGAATAGTCTTTAGAAACGCAGTGTATAAGACCTTGTCTGTATTAACTGCGAATCTAGTTGGGTTATTTGTAACCATATATGTTGCAAGAGCTTTAAAACCTGAGCTTTTTGGTATTTACTCTTTAGCCTTGTCGGTTACTTTTCTGCTACTTACATTTACAGATTTAGGTATAAAGCTACAGTTATTAGATATGTTGCGCATGCCTATGGTTTAAAGGATTATAGACTTG
>CAZCHG010000082.1:0-5389 GCA_964498465.1 uncultured archaeon
GATTATGAGAAGCTTGGATTAAAAGTAGGAATAGAGATTCATCAACAACTTGACACAAAAACAAAACTCTTTTGCTCTTGTCCAACTACTTTAAGAGACGTAAGTGAATCAAATTTCGAATTTTTCAGGTATCTGAGATTAAAAAAGAGTGAAATTGGCGAAGAAGATAGAGCTGCGAAAGAAGAAATTCTGAGAAGTAAGAGATTTGTGTATAAAGCTTTTAACACTACTTGTCTAGTAGAAGCTGACGAAGAACCTCCGCATGAATTGAATCAAGAAGCATTAAAAATTGCATTGGAAATAGCTAAGATTTTAGGAATGAAAATAGTAGATGAAGTTCATGTGATGAGAAAAATAGTAATTGACGGTAGCAATACCACTGGATTTCAAAGAACGGCTCTTATAGCGTTTGACGGGGAGATTGAAGTTGATTCAAGGAAAATTGGCATAGCTACTCTCTGCTTAGAAGAGGAAGCTTGCAAAAAAATAGATAGCACAGAAGATACTACAATTTACTCTTTGGATAGGCTAGGCATACCTTTGGTTGAAATTGGGACCAAACCAGAAATAGATTCACCAAAACTAGCAAAAAAGGTGGCATTAAAGTTGGGAATGATATTAAGATCCACAGGAAAAGTAAAAAGAGGTTTGGGTACCATAAGACAGGACGTAAACGTGTCTATAAGAGATGGTGCAAGAGTAGAGATAAAAGGAGTTCAAGATGTTGAAATTTTAGACAAAATAATAGAATACGAAGTTATAAGACAGTTAAGCTTGTTAAAGATAAGAGAAGAATTGGAGAAGAGAGGAGCATGGGTAAAAGATGAAATATTTGATGTAACTGAAGTTTTTTCCGAAACGAAGTCAAAAATACTTAGGAATAAGAAAGTTAAGGCAATAGTACTAAAGAAGTTCGCGGGACTTGTGGGAATGGAAATTCAGCCCGGAAGAAGATTAGGTACGGAATTTGCAGACATTGCAAGAATGTTTGGATTGGGAGGCATAATTCACTCTGATGAGCTACCAAAATACGGCATTACCCTAGAGGAATTAAAGAAGTTGAGGGAATACCTGAATGCTGATGAAGAAGATGCAATTGTATTAGTTTCTGGAAAGGATGAAGAGAGAATGAACAGAGCACTAAGGAGAATAATTGAGAGAGCTGAATTTTGCCTTATAGGAGTTCCAGAGGAAACAAGAAAAGCGAACGAAGATGGAACCACATCTTATCTAAGACCTTTACCAGGAGCAGCTAGAATGTATCCTGAAACTGACATTCCTCCAGTAAGGATAACCAAAGAAATGGTTGATCAAATTGAAATTCCAGAGCTGATTGAGAATAGAGTAAAAAGGTATGTTAGGGAGTACAAGATATCGAAAGATTTGGCATATGCCATAGCTGATTCGAAATATTACAAGCTATTTGAAGAGTATGCATCTTTCATACCCCCCACGATCGTCGCAAGAGTTTTGCATATTGCGCCATCGGAAATTAAAAAAGAAGGATACAACGTGGAAAATCTTGAGGAAAGACATTACAGGATTATTTTAGATATGATTAAAAATAATGAAATAGCAAAAGAAGGTGCGGAAGAAGTCCTGAAGATGTTTTGTGAGAACCCCGAGCTAAGTAAAGAGGAAATTCTGGAGAGAATGAAAGTCAAAGTAGACATAGACAAATTCATATGGGATTTACTAGAAAGAAACAGGAAATTTGTGCTTGAAAAAAGAGAATATGCATTTAAACCTCTTATGGGAAACATAATGAAAGAATTTAGAGGGAAAATTGATGGAAAAGTTGTTGCGGAGAAGTTAAAAAAGGCAATTGATGAATTCCTAAAAAAGGAGGGTTAGAATTTAGATGCTTGCAAAAAGAATCATACCCTGCTTGGATGTGAAGTATGAAGGAAAAAAGGCCGTGGTTGTAAAGGGAGTACACTTTGTAAACCTGAGACGGGCAGGAGATCCAGTTGAACTCGCAAAAAGGTACGACGAAGAAGGAGCAGATGAACTTGTTTTCCTAGATATAACAGCATCTCCAGAGGGAAGAGAGACAATGGTGAATGTTATAGAGAAAACTGCGGAAAATGTATTCATACCTTTAACAGTCGGCGGCGGTGTTAAGAGTATTGAGGACATTGATAGATTACTAAAGGCTGGAGCAGACAAGGTTTCAATAAATACAGCGGCAGTTAAGAATCCTGAGATGATAAAGAAGGCATCTAGAATATTTGGTAGTCAATGCATAGTTGTAGCAATAGATTGCAGGAGAAACTATGATTTAAGTAAAGGACAGCACATCATAACGCTCGAGAATGGAAGAAAGGCTTGGTATGAAGTAGTGATATACGGCGGAAGAAAGCCCACTGGAATTGATGCAGTTTCCTGGGCATTGAAAATGGAGGAGTACGGAGCTGGAGAAATATTGTTAACAAGCATGGATAGGGATGGAACAAAAGATGGTTATGACATACCAATTACTAGGGAGATTAGCGAAAGAGTGGGAATTCCAGTTATAGCCTCTGGTGGGGCTGGCAAGCTTGAGCATTTCTATGATGGATTTGTAAAGGGAAAAGCTGATGCATGCTTGGCTGCAAGCGTATTTCACTACGGAATTTTAAGCATCAGGGAAATAAAGGAATATTTGAAAAGCAAAGGCGTACCAGTAAGGCTTTAGTTCTTATTTCGTATATTAGCTTATTATAAAGTTTAACCTTGAAATTGGTGAAAGAATGGAGATTGCCGAATTTCAAAAGCTTATAAGGGATCTGTATTACTTTAGAGATAAGAAGAGGGGCGTTGAAAAGACTATGCTTTGGTTAATTGAAGAAGTAGGGGAATTGGCAGAAGCTATAAGAAAAAATGAGAACATCGGTGAGGAAATAGCAGACATTATAGCTTGGACAGTTTCCATAGCAAACCTGTATGATATAGATGTTGAAAAGGAGCTTATGAAAAAATATCCAGCTTACTGTTTAAAGTGTGGAAAAAATCCTTGTGAGTGTAAGGAGGATTAGAAAATGGCGGATTTTCTAATAGTTTCAAATAAGGACATTAAAGATGGAGTCGTTACTGATAAGTATTTCATATGGACTGAAATGGTACTGAAGAAAAAGGGAGTTAATCCTAAAGTTGTTGCAGAAGTAACTACGAATACCTGGGGAATATTTACAGGGTTAGAAGAGGTTTTGAAGCTCATGGAGGGAAAGCCAGTTGACATCTATGCTATGCCAGAGGGAACACTCTTCTTCCCTCACGAACCTGTTCTAACCATAGTTGGAAGATATCTCGATTTTGCAAGGTACGAGACGTCAATTCTAGGATTCATCTGCCATTCAAGCGGAGTATCCACTGCTGCATTTAAGACAAAGCTTGCTGCTGGGGATAAGTTGGTGTTATCGTTTGGTACAAGGAGGCAACATCCGGCCTTGGCTGCGATGATTGAAAGAGCTGCGTACATCGGTGGAGTTGATGGGGTTAGCAATTTTTCAGCCGAGAAATACATTGGAATAAAAAGCGTAGGTACAATGCCGCATGCCTTGATAATATCTTTCGGAAATCAAGTTGAAGCTTGGAAGGCATTTGATGAGGTTGTGGATAAGAGCGTTCCAAGGATAATACTGGTGGATACGTATTACGATGAGAAAGTAGAAGCCTCTATGGCATTCGAGAACATCAAAAGTATATACGGTATTAGATTGGACACACCTGGATCAAGAAGAGGTGATTTTAGAAAAATAATAGAGGAAGTAAAATGGGAATTGAAAATAAGAGGTGGAGAGAAAGTAAAAATTGTTGTGAGCGGTGGTATTAGCTTAAAAGATATTTTAGAATTAAGAGACATTGTTGATGTTTTTGGCGTTGGAACATCAATCGCTGGAGCAAGACCTATAGATTTCGCATTGGATATAGTTGAAAAAGATGGGAAATTTGTTGCAAAAAGAGGAAAAAGGAGTGGAATGAAGCAAGTTTACAGGGATTGGGAAAAGTTGGAAGACGAGGTAAAACTGTACAGGGAAACCCCACCAGAGGGGAAAGACCCTCTAATCAAAAAGTTTATGGAAAACGGGAAAATTTTAGAGAAAACGGACATAGAAGAGGCTAGAAATCTTGCATTGAAACAGATGAAAATTATAAGAGATGCTGGACTTGAGCATAAATTTCTTAAATAAAAAAATTTAAAAAATTAAATGAAATTCAACTGCGGGGGTTGCCGAGCCAGGCCAAAGGCGGGAGACTCAAGATCTCCTCCCGAAGGGGTTCGTGGGTTCAAATCCCACCCCCCGCACTATTTTTATGAAAAAGTAACACCGCTTATAAAGTGTTACAAAAAATTGTTTTCATAGAAATACAAAATAAAAATCGTTTTGTTGCATAAATCACAACTGTGAGAATTTTTCACAAAGATGAGAACATTCGACCAACTGATTTAGCTATTCCTTAGCAAGGAGAATTAGAGATAGTCAAATAAGCTTTTAATAGGCAAATTTTTAACTCTGTATGAAGTTATCTGTTGTATTAAAAACAATTATGTTATTCTTCTAGAATTAATTCATCTTTCCATATAACTTGTCCTGATCTCTTGTCAATTATCGCTATTTCAAATTTCTCATTTAGACACACGCTCATCCATATTTCCTTCCCAGTAAAAAGTGCGCAATCACCATACCTTGTGAAGTGAATTAAAGCCTTATCACCAACTCGTAGAACTTTTGGGTTTGGTATAAATGTGACGTTGCTCATGTTCACATATCCAAAGAGTCTTGGCGAACCTGTAGCAATCTCTATTTTTATATCATCTTTAACTATTGGATCTCCGCCCATGTGCTTTAATGTAATATTTTCATCACTTAGAGAGACCTTAGCATCTATATAAACTTGTGGAATTTTGCTAAATTTAACAAAACCTAAAGTAAAAGATGCTAAAAGACTTGAAAGAACTATAAGCACTAGTAATGCCAAAACTGTGCCTAAAACTGGAGAAACTCCCCTCATTATTCTACCACCACCTTTGTCTCAAAAATAATTGTTTTAGTTGGAATGTGAACTATATAGATCTTTACTTCATCACCTTTATTTATCCAGGTCCACCAATTCTCCCCAAACATCGCCTCCATGCCAGTAGTATTTCCTGGTCCAGTTCTGTTATAGTTGCTATACTCATCAGCGATCATTACCACTCCTGGTTTGGTTACATAATTTCCAAAATCAACTTTGGGGCTATGCCTGGAACCAAACGCAGGGCAAGAGTAAAAATAGCCTACAGATGGATTATTCAAATACGGAGAAGTTCCATTAGTCCAACCGCAGAATTCATTGTACATGTGTGTATTATTGCTGTTTGGTAAAACTTTGGTAACATTATTTTTACATTCAGTAATGATCATTA
>CAZCHG010000083.1:0-5077 GCA_964498465.1 uncultured archaeon
ATACAAGCTTTATAAAGGGGCTTTAAATACTTAATTGCCTTGCGAAACAGTTTCATTTTGTGAGCATTGGTGAACATAACGCATTTATATCTCCCTCCTTAAATAAATTTAGCCCGTGACTGAAGCGTCGAAACCTCACAGCTTTAAGCTGTGGGGGGATGTGATGGATTCGGGCTAAGGATGTGGGGTTTTCCTTCCCCGAAAGGGGAAGAGGGGTTACCCTGAATGGGGGCGAGACCGATGATTTACTCCCGATGAACCCTGAGGGAGTTGAGGTTGATGTGTCCCAAGGCGGATGTTCGCTCATCAATGCGGACATCCGCTGAACCCCAAAAATCCAGACTTTCGGAACTATTGTTTAGTGTGAGGAGGATGTCAATCTGTTGAAAAATAAATATTGGAGATAGTTTTTTATCATGTCTTGCAAATTTGAAGGTGTGGGTGAAGTTCTAGAATTGCTTAAAGCAATCAAGGAGAAACTTGATGAAATCGATGAGAAGATTGAGAACTTTATGGGATTCTTTGATTTAAGCGAAGAAGAACTTGAAATAATTGAGAAGGATTTAGAAGCCTGCGAGAAAGGAGAACTCGATCTCATCGATTTAAAGACTGCAAAGAGGTTGTTGAATGTTTAAGGTGTTTCTTCACAGGAGAGTTTTGAAGTTCTTAGAAAATCTAAAAGAAGATATTCCGAGCAATTGAGAAATTGAGTGATCCATTTTCTCAGCCTTACAAGAAGCTTAGGGGAAAAAAGAACATTTACAGAGTCGTTGTTGGGAATTATCGCATTATTTATCATGTTGATAAGAAAAACAAGGTTACTTTAGTTCTTTTAGTCGATAAAAGGGAAAGGGTTTACGATTATCTATAGCTTTTTAATTTACAAAAGATTCTATGAATAATTACGCAATATAACGTAGTTGTTTATAATGGCTTATTTGTTCGAGTGTCTTCCTCCCCTCGCTATCGCAAGGAAGCCTTCCACCGAATAACCATTAGGAGAGGTTGGAGAGTGTGTAGCACAAAAGCTGCACTTCCCTTCGAGCTGGATCACCGCAGCCCTTGACGCAATTGCCTGCGATCTCGTTCCGAGCTTACATTAACTTTGAAGTATAAAAAATAACTACCTCCAACCCCCCTCCTCCCTTAATTCATATCCGCCCTCACGGATAGAGACTTCTCAGCGGCTAGAGGTAAACTTTTATTCTTTTCAATTCCGCTTCGTTGCACTTAAGTTATCTTTTGAGATATGTTGTTTTTCGGCGAGGACTTTCAGTAAAAGTTTCCGTAAAAACCCTATAAGAGCTATCTTACGGACTTCCGTAGAAGTCGCGCAGCCGTGAGAATATGCCAGAAGTTCAGCTTATATATCCGCACATGGTTATACAATAGGAATGAGTTGTACATCGCTCTGTGCGTTAAATGTCTAGGGTATGAGACTTAAGATCCGACGGTGTTTATCGTGTCTAGGTACAAGATATACGTAACACGGGAGTTTGAAAAAGAGTTTAGAACGCTGACGAAGAAGAATAAAAAGCTAAAAGAAGCAATTTTGAAAGTTATAGATAAGCTCAAGAAGAATCCTAGGCTAGGAAAGCCGTTATCATACGACCTAGCGGGGAAATGGACGATTAGAGTCGAGAGGATTTACAGGATAATATACGAAATCGACGAAGAGAATAAGAGGATTATCCTGATGACAGTGAAGCACCGAAAAAAGGTGTATTAGACTTCTTCGTTCAATTCAGAGTTCCTCCAAACCTAAGACCTTTATTCACTTTAGCTTTTCCAATTTTTCAAGTCGATTTATTCCTAAACTTTTTAAATCCTGCGTTCACTCCTTTTTTCCTCAATTTCCTCAAGCAATAATTCTTCAATATCTAGCCGCTTCTTTTCCTCTTCAGCTTTTTTTCTCTTTCATTTCCATTTCTTTCATAAATTCCTCGAAGGGTCTGATTCCCCCCTCTTTGATGTCCTCCTCAGCTCTTCTTATCGATTTAATCAGTTCCTCATCAGACATAACCTCAAGCGTTTCTATTATCGAATCGAGAACTTCAAGGTCCTTACTTATCCTTTCCCTGAGTTCTATCAAATCCTTGAGAATCGATGACACCATCGTAATTATTTAGACTTCATACTTTATAACTGTATTGAACTCTTCCTACCTAATCATATTGGATAATTTGACGTCAAAGATTAGGTAAGACCGCTCTATAATTTTGACGTTTCCCAGCTTAATATTAAAAAACTTAATATTAAAAATCCTTCAACTCCTCGAGCCCGCACTCGTTCTCTTGGATGATTTCGTCCGTTTAACCGAACTTATGTGCTTCAAAGCCTGCTCATTCTGGGACATCTTGGAATATCGCGAACCTGTCGAGTGACCATATTTTCATAAATGAAATGATAAAATATAATTGAACGGTTTTTGACGTTAAATCTTAGACTTTGCCATTTTCTCAACTACTTCCTTCAGTAGTTACTTACCCATCGGTTTTGGGATATCTTTACCCAATTTCTTAGTAGCTTCAAGCCACGGCTCTATTGCAATCTTTACTTCCTTTAAAGCTTTCCCTGGGGTTTCTCCGAAGGCAACAGCCGGGTAACTCCAGAGCTACCGCTATATATCTCTAATCTTCCTCACTGTGGAACATCTCAATAGTATATTTCACGTCACTCATCCTCAAGCAGATTGTATTTCTCAATTATTTTTAAAAGTTTGCTTAACCTGATACAGAGCTGTCAAGACAACAATAAATTATAAATAGCAGAAATACAACCTATGAGATCGAATTTAGCTCAGCTGATGCATAAAATCGAAGTTAAGAAGGTTTTCAATAGGGACGGAAAAGATATAAGATTAAAAGTACTTGCAGCACCACTATATTTCTTTTTATCTCCCCCATCAGTAACTTTAACTTCTCAATTTTTGCTTAATTAAGAGATGTGAGCTTAATCACACTTTTTTAAAGAGTTTAGCGTAATAATTTTTAGGTACACATTTAACGGTATGCTTTTTGTAAATCTAAAATGCTAATTTATTACTGGTAAGTCTGTTAGGCACTTATTTCAATTTAAAATATCAATTAAATAAAAATAGAAAGCCTAATTAGGAAGTTTAGCACATAATTTCTTGTGACTCAAATTGAGAGCCCACCAGATGTTGATAGAAAATCAGTTGACGAATTGATTGAGTGGATTAAAAATGAGAACTTTTATCTGCCATCGTTTCAGAGAAGATTTGTCTGGGACAGCGATGATATAAAGGATTTCGTAGACTCCATCTTAGAGGGTTTTCCCGTCGGAGTAATAATTTTGTGGAGACCTAGCAATATCCAAAAAGTAGATAGATTTTCCAAACCCTTATTAGGCAATTTTAGCGGGGAAGGGGGATATCTTATACTCGATGGACAGCAGAGACTTACAGCCTTTCTTTTAATGTTTAATAAATGGAAAATCCAGCGGGGTAACGAAACTATAAGTGTGCAAGGTTTGACTTACAATCCCAACAATAATAGGGTTACAATAGGAGGATCTGGCGTAGATTTGTCGGTTATACTAAGAGCCTTCTCTGGCGATATTGACGCCTATGACTACTTAATGAGCAATTATAGGCACAGGATGGACAAGTTGAGGGAAATAGCATACAAAATAAAAAACTACAGACTCCCAATTTATATAATTAAGACAAGAAACGAATCTGACGATGTTTCAGCTAAGATGACAGAGGCTTTTATAAGAATTAATAGAGAGGGTGTACGAATAGGCACGCTTGAATTGATGTTATCATATTTGGGTGGTCAACTCGGAGGATACCTTGTCGACAAAATTAGAAACATGCACGATAACTTTGAAAACGAAATTGGACTAGAGCTACAAGCTCTTTTGAGATTCGTGTTCTCAAACATGGGAATAAAGCCTACTGAGGTGGATCCTAAAAAATTTGAAGCAGTAATAAAGAAAAAGAAATTAAAAAGTAAAGAGAAGGAGCTTTTGGAAACGTTAAATAAATCTGAGAAAGCGCTAAAAGTCCTGGTTGACTTATTAAAAGAGCATTTTGGAATAAAAAGCCTTGAAATTCTTCCTTCACAAATAACACTTGTTCCAATTGCAAAATTTTTGTATGAAGCTGGCGTTGCAGACTTGGCTAACTTAAGTGACAAAGAGCTGAAGAATATTGAGAAATGGTTTGTGTTAGCGAACTTTGGAGGATACTACAGTTCGCAGACCAATACAAAGCTACAACGAGATCTAGAACTTATTAAAAATTCCTCAAGCTTTCCAGTTGATGAATTACTCAAAAACATGAAGCAAAAAAGAGTAAAGACTACGATTAGCTACAAAGACTTGGAAATAGGGTTGCACACTAACGTGCTGTTAAAAGCAGGCAGAAATTATTTGTTTTTACTGTATTTGTTACTAGTTAAAAACGAAGCGGATAACTGGGTTGGGAAACTGATAAAGATGTGCGAATTTAGTAGTTTGGCTAAGCATCATATATTTCCGAGAGAATTTCTTAAGAAAAAAATGTCGTTTGAAACTTCAGAGGATGAGAGAATTAAAATAAATAATTTGGGTAACATAACATTCATAGATTTACAGGAAAACATAAGAATAGATGCTAAGGATCCGAAGGAATATTTAAGTAACTATGAAGCGGAAATGCTTGAAAGACATTTTATACCAGTTGAGAAGGATTTATGGGATTTGGAAAGATACGATCACTTCCTGGAAGAAAGAGTAGCTTTAATTTACGAGGCGGGAAAGAGGTTTTATAACTTCTTTAAGTAAAAAGGAGAAAGATTAGAGAAAATTTGCCAAAAAAGTTAACGAATTGCAATAAAGAAAAGAAAAAATTTAATTTCACCTACAGATCAACAAGATCTTTGCTACATTTTAGAATATACCCTTACCTACTATTATTATACCTTTTACCTTTTAGCTTTACTAGCATCTGTGTAAGTTTTCAAACTCCCAAGTATTAGATTTTTGAAAAGTTGAAATTTTGAAAAATTTCAAAATTTTAATATTTTATAGAAAAATTTATATAATTTAAAGATTAAAGTTAAATTAAAGA
>CAZCHG010000084.1:0-4982 GCA_964498465.1 uncultured archaeon
TAGCAATGGTTAAGCTTGCTAGGAATGTACTTAAGAATGCCTTTTTCAATAGCTCCTCTACTGATGGGAGGTGGCATTAGAATGGATGTCATTTACTCCATCGGGGCAAAGCTTGCTGGGGGAGGAATCGGAGATACAGCATATCATGCTGTTAAGAGTATATATAAGCATGGTTATCTCAAGAAAGTTTATTGCTTGGACTATGGGGAAATAGAGATCGAAAAAGAGAAGGTTGGGAAGGTTAGATTGGCATATGTCTTTAGCTTACCGATGCGTGCTATTAATAGATATATATCAAAGAACTTCAATCACTACTGGTATACTGACAGATTTTACGATTTATGTGTTTCTAAGATGCTGGAAAAATGTGACATTTTCCATGGATGGAACAACCATTCGCTAAGAAGCTTGAGAAAAGCTAAGGAGTCTGGTGCGATCACTGTAATAGAGCGGGCATCATCCCATCCCATAATTCAAGAGAAGTTGCTGATGCAAGAGTTCAAGCTCTTTGGAATTGAAAGAAAGCGAAATCCTTCCATAGAGAGATCGTGCAAGGAGTTAGAGGAATGTGATTATGTAACTATACCTTCTGACTTCGTCAAAGAAACTTTCATAGAAATAGGGTTTCCCGAAGAGAAGTTGATAAAGATACCGTTTGGTGTGGATGTTAAAAAATTTGAGTTCGAAAGAGAGGAGAGTGATAAGTTCATTGTCCTATTCGTCGGTCAGGTTGGTCTTAGAAAAGGTGTTCAGTACTTGCTGAAAGCTTGGAAAGAGCTAAATTTGAAAGATTCGGAGCTAAGAGTGTGCGGGAAAATCGCTCCAGAATTTGAAATGTTTGTAAAAAAATATAAAAATGATAATGTGAAATTTCTTGGATTTGTTAAAGATGTTCTGGAGGAGTATAAAAAGGCGAGCGTGTTCTGTTTTCCTTCAATTGAAGATGGTTTTGGTCTTGCACCTTTAGAAGCTATGGCTGGACATACACCAGTTATTGTGAGTGAAAACACAGGATCAAAAGATCTAATAAGAGACGGAAAAGATGGATTTGTTGTACCCATAAGAGATGTTAAAGCTTTAAAAGAGAAAATTTTATACTTCTATGAAAATCCAGAGGAAATAAAGAGGATGGGGCGAAATGCAAGAAAACATGTTGAAAAATATACATGGGAAAGATACGGTGAAGAACTTGTTAGGGCTTATGAAAGACTTATATATTAACTTAGTGGTAAATTTTAGGGAGGGCGATAGAGGATGAAATTGGATATTGGTTGTGGAAATGCTAAGGTAGAAGGCTGTTTAGGAATAGATATAAATAGGACGAGGGATGTTGATATTCTCGCAGATGTTGAGGTTGGCTTACCGTTTAGGGATAGCGTTTTTGATGAGGTTTATATGAATCATGTTTTGGAACATGTGGATGACGTTATTAGAGTGTTGGAAGAAGTTTACAGAGTTTTGAAACCGGGAGGAAAGGTGTTTATAAGAGTTCCTTGTTTTTCGAACTTTCATGCTTTAACACATCCTCAACACAAACACGCTTTCCATCACGACTCTTTAACAGTCGTCACAAGCGAGAGTAAAGAACCTTATACGAATGCAAGATTTAAAATAATTAAGAATGTTTTCAAGAGTAGAAAATTACTTATTCCAAAAATAGTGTTAAACTATATTTTTAACAAGCATAAGCATTTGTATGTGTCTACGATTTTGGCATATTTATTCCCTGCAGATGAGATTTTGTTTATTCTGGAAAAAGAGATAGTTAGGGCTACAAGAAAGTGATTAATCGGGGGAGTTTGAAATGAAAGGCAGACCAAAGGTTCTTGTGATTGGCTTGGATGGTGCCACTTGGGATTTGATAAAACCATGGGCTGAAGAAGGAAAATTACCGAATATTAAGAGGTTAATGGATGGTGGTGTTTATGGAAATCTGGAATCTGTTCAGCCACCTTCAACAGGTCCAGCATGGACGTCTTTCGTAACTGGTAAGGTTCCTATAAATCACTGTTTATATGATTTTGTATCAATACAAAAGTCTTTAATTGGGTGTTTTAAGCCAGTAACTAAAAAATATATAAATAGTAAAACCCTAGAAGAAATGCTAGAGAAGAATGGATTGAGATCAATATTAATTAATTTACCCTATTCGTATCCTCCAAGAACCAATGATATAATTCTACCCAGCTTTGTCGATCCAGATAAAGCTATACATCCTTCAGATATTGTGGAAAAATATCCTTATTTAAAATATTATAAAGTGTTTCCAGAATATTATAGTAGTGACAATATCTTAAAATCCATAAAATCCATAAGAAAGATGGAAGAAATCAAATTTAATTGTGCTAAAATATTATTTTTAAAGGAGGAGTGGGACTTCTTCTTTGTTCTATTTAACGGGTCGGATATGATACAACATTTGCTATTTTCTGAACTCTTAGATAACATTCACTCCAACGAAACTCAACAAGCATTAGAATATTTCAAAGATGTTGACAGATATATCAATTGGTTCCGTTCTAATTTACCTCACGAATCCACACTTTTCCTAATATCTGATCATGGATTTAGGTCTTGCAAAATTGTATTTCATATAAACAAGTGGTTAGAGAGTAAACAATATCTAGCTTTCTCTACAGGTGGAGAGATTGAGAAGCCCAACAATGAGGTTAAAAAGTGGGTTAAATTACTTTTATATGAAATTATTAAAATAATGAGAAAACTTAAAATTTTGAGATTTATAAAAAAAATTCCAATAAATAAGGATAAGATACTAGACGTTGCGCTTACCTTTACTTTTGACCCCTATAAAACATATGCTTTTGCTTTGGGACATGGTATATATATACATGATAAAAGATTTAATGATGGCATTGTTAGTGATGAAATTAGGGATTCTATTGTTAATAAAATTAGTGAAGATCTTAAATCTTTGGAATTTGAGGGCAAAAAAGTAATTAAAAAAATTCACTTTATTAAGATTTCCCATGAAGGTTACATTTTTCCCGACATTGAAGTATATCCTCAGGATGATGTGTGTATATCTCCAGATGTTAGAGCTAATCTTAAAGTTGTGCTTTCTCCTTATATATTTGAAAAAAGAATAATAAATCAACATGATTTTAATGGCATTCTTCTTGCGTACGGCTCAGACATCAAAAAAGGTGAAAAAGTGGATGCCAAAATATATGACATCGCCCCAACAATCCTCCACATCTTTGGCTTGCCAATACCCAACGACATGGATGGCAGGGTTTTGATGGAGATATTCAAGCCTGATTCAGAAATAGCGAAAAGAAGACCTGTTTATGTTGATCCAAGCTACTACAGAAAGGACACCGAAAAAGAAAGGTTAAAGTTAAAAATAAAAGAACTAAAACTTAAAGGGAAAATTTAGATCGTGGTGAAAAAATGAGCAAACTAAAAATTCTTATGGATGGATTTATCTATACACTAGATTTATCTCACTTCTGCATGCACGCTCTTAAAGAGTTAAATCATGAGGTTTATCCAATATCCCCTAAAGACCTCATGTTTTTTGGAAAGCCTATACTAGGTAGATGGGCTATAGCAAGATACAACAGAACGGTCTTGGAATTCGCAAAAAGTGTAAAACCCGATATATTTTTTACAATTAACGGTAAGTTGATTTACAGAAAGACCGTAGAAAAAATAAAAGACTTAGGAGTAAAAACAGTTTGCTGGTGGGTTGATCCTCCTGAAATTTATACCGAGTGGAAAGGATATATGAAATCTTATGATTACTTTTTCACATTTATCCCTAGAATGGATATAAACTACTTAGGTAAAAAACTTCCTAATGTTTATTATCTTCCTCTAGGATGCTGGAAAGCTCTGGATCCGAGAAATCTATCCAAATTCGATAGAGATGTTTGTTTTGTAGGAACCATGTATAGAAATAGGGAGAAAGTAATGGATGAAATACTAAAAAAGGGCTTCAAACTTGAGATCTTTGGTGGGAATGAGTGGAAAAAAGCCAAACACGTTGCTAAAGCTTACACTGGAAAGGCTGTAATTGGGGATGAGATGCTTCATGAGTACAGAAAAAGCAAAATTGGGCTGAACATTCATCAAGATTACGGCATTAAGAAAACGAAAAAATTAGGTGCCAATATGAGAACATTTGAGATTCCTGCCAGTGGGTGTTTTCAGATTGTAGATTACAGACACTACATTGATGAACTGTTTGAGGTCGATAGGGAAATTGTGTGTTTCGAAAATACGAAGGATCTTGTCGATAAAATAGAATATTATTTGGAGAACGATGATGAGAGGGAAAAGATAGCTGAAGCTGGGAGGAGAAGAGTTTTAAGAGAGCATACTTACATAAAAAGAATGAAAGATATGCTTTCAGTGATAGAATGACTAGAATTCTGACATTAGTGTACCACAGAAAAAAAAATTCAAGAATGGCTATTTACTTGGAACACCTCTTTAAAGAAGTATTGCTAAAATTAAATCCAAATCTAATATACATAACTCCGGCAAGTTTTTCCGACATTAATTATATCAATCATAAATATAATGGAGACTATAGTTGACTCTATCTATGGCTGGTAAGGTTTATAGAAGACAAGTGCTTATATTGTGCCGATTATATCTTGGTATTCAATAATTACCAAAAAAGCTTCTTGAGAGTTGGGATTATAAAAACATGTACATAATCTCACATGGTGCAGACATTGAACTCATGAAACCAATAGATGTCAGAGACTTAAGAGAAAGTTTGGGCATTGATAATTGCCTTACTCTTGGAATTGTAGCATACTTTGGATATACCAAAAAATACGATATGGTTTATGGATGGGACCTTGTTGAAGCTCCAAAGTATCTCAAAGATACTCCTGTTAAGGCAATACTCATTGGTGAGGGTGAAGAACTTCCAAGGTTAAAACAGAAAGCTAAAGAACTGACCATGTGAATCACGTAAGCAAATGCCGTATTATCTCAACGGAGCAAAG
>CAZCHG010000085.1:0-4967 GCA_964498465.1 uncultured archaeon
GCATTAACACTGGCTATTGCTTTTGGTTTAACACGATATTTCAAGGCAAAAGTGTTCGAAAAAGCAGAGGCAAAGAAAATAGAGGAAGAAAGCGAAAAAGAGGGCTATAAACTTGTAAAGACCATTTGCACGTTTTGTGCCGTAGGATGCGGCATTTTAGCAAAAGTCAAGGACAATCAGCTAGTAGGAATTGAGCCGTGGGTAAATCATCCAATAAATGGAGGTAAACTTTGCTGTAAAGGCGCAAGTATCAATCATACAATAACTTCTCCAAAAAGATTGAGATATCCAATGATGAAAAAGAATGGAAAGTGGGTCAGAATTACTTGGGATGAAGCAATGGATATTATTGCAAGAAAAATGATGGAAATTAGGAAAAAATATGGACCTGATGCAATCTTTTTTGCTGGTTCAGCAAAAGTTAGCAACGAAATGGCATACCTTCAAAGAAAGTTTATGGCGTTTTGGGGCAGTAACAACATAGATCATCAAGCTAGAATCTGCCACTCCACGACTGTAGCTGGACTCGGAAATACATGGGGTTATGGCGCAATGACAAACAACTTTAACGACATGAGACATGCAAGGTGTATATTCTTCTTGTCAAATCCAGCAGAAGCGCACCCAGTCAGCTTTAGGCATATTTATGAGGCTAAAAAGAGAGGAGCAGTTTTGATCTGTGCAGATCCAAGATTTAGTAGAACAGCAGCGGTAAGCGATTTACACTTGCAATTTAGATCTGGAACAGAAATTGCGTTGATATTAGCAATTTGCCATGAGATTATTAAAAATGGATGGTATGACAAAGAGTACATAGAAGCAAGAACCTATGGATTTGAGTACTTTAAGAAAGTAGCCATGGAATATTCCCCTGAGGTTGCAGAGGAAATTACTGGTGTACCTGCAGAAAAAATAAGAAAAGCTGCATACTTACTCGCTCACAACAAACCAGCGACTTTGCAGTATGCAATGGGAGCTACGCAACATGAATATGGGACGCACAACATAAGAAGCTTTGCAATTCTTCAATTACTACTGGGTAACGCAGGAAAACCTGGCGGAGGTGTCAATGCATTCAGAGGCCATGATAATGTGCAAGGAGCTACAGATATGTGTGTTTTGAGCCACTCATTACCATCATACTACGGTTTAAGTGAAAAAGCTTGGAAGCATTGGTGCAAAGTTTGGAAAGTAGATTATGAGTGGCTAAAGAGTAGATTTGCTAGTGAAGAAATGATGAAAAAGAAAGGATTCACAATGGCAAGGTTTGCTGTTGGAGCTACAGCAGATAAATTAGGATTCGAAATAGATCAACCTTCACCGATTAAGATGATCTTCTGGTGGGGACACTCAACCCCGTCAATTGGAGATACAAGACTTGCAAAGATTGCATTTGAAAGCGTTGAACTGATGGTGGTAGTGGATCCATTTGTTGAAGTTGGAGCGGTTTTAGCTGAGAGATCCGATGGAATTATACTTCTACCAGCTTGCACACAGTTTGAGTGTAGTGGTAGTGTAACTAACAGTGGAAGACAGGTACAGTGGAGAAATAAAGTAATAGATCCACTTTATGAATCCAAACCTGATATATGGATTCTATTGAGACTTGTCAAAGAATTGGACAAGTATGAACCTGGTTTATACGAGAAATTCACAATAAACTTTGGCAACAAGTCACCTGAAGAAATTGCAGAAAATCCAGAATTAATTTTGGACAACGAAATTACTGTAGGAGCTAGAGCAATTGGGATGATTGGACAAAAGAGCTGGCGTTTAAAGAGGCAACAAGAATATGATTACACGTTTGATCCAGAGGATTGCAGAGCTAAGGGTGGACCATGTGACGGGGAGTATTGGGGACTACCTTGGCCTTGCTGGAATGAAAGACATCCAGGAACACCAATTCTGTATAGAAATGATATCCCAGTCTGGGAAGGTGGCCACGACTTCAGGGTAAAATGGGGAGTTAAAGCACCAGATGGTAGTTCAATGCTAAGTGATATAAATGGACATGACCAAGTGAAGATTAACGGCGTCTTATGGCTTTTCGCAATAGATACAGATTATTCTGAGGTACTAGATAAAAACATGGTACCTTCTGGTAGAGGAAGAGCTAGATTCTACGTATGGCAGTGGGAAGAAAAGCACGATCCAGTGCCAGTTCATAGGGAACCAATTTATACACCCAGGCCAGATTTGGCTGCAAAATATCCAATATATGAGGATAGCAAGTACGGAGCTTTCCACTACAGGGTTAAAATTAAGGCAAAATCTTATCAAGATGCATTTATAAAATCAAAAGCCTGTGAAGTATTTCCACTAGTTTGGACATCAGGAAGGCAAGTTGAGCACCATGGTGGTGGAAATACAACAAGAAGTAACAAGATTTTAGCAGAACTGAGCCCGTACATGTATGTAGAAATAAATCCAAAGGATGCTAACTCAAGAGGAATAAAAGATGGAGATTTAGTCGTAGTAGTTTCACCAAGAGGATTGGAGTATGGAATGGATGTAGCACACATTTATGTTAAGGCCAAGATAACTCATGCAGTGCCGCCTGGACTGGTATTTCTACCGTTCCACTGGGGTGGAGTCTTCCAAGGCAAAGATCTGACAGTTAATTACCCGAAGACTGAAGAATTTGATACAAAACCATATGTTTACGGAGAAAGTGCAAACACAGTAAACCCACCAGGATGGGACATTGTTACACAAATGCAGAACACAAAGGCTGGAATATGTGAAGTCATAAGGGCAGACAGGTTCAACTTGTCAGAATTTATGGCAAGAGTCAAAGAATTAAAGGAAATGTTAAGGAGGTGAGTGTAAGTGCCTTTAAAGTTTTTAATAGATACTCATCACAACCTGTGCATCAAATGCAAAGGTTGCGAAGCTATATGTAAAAATTACAACGAATTGCCAGAAGGTGTATTTAGAATAAGAGTTGTAACAATAAATGAAGGAAAACCAGGACAATTAAATGTTCCATTGATGTGTTTGCATTGTAATGACCCTCCATGCATGAAAGTATGTCCAATGAAAGCAATATATAAGAGAGAGGACGGTATAGTCTTAGTTGACAAGGATAAGTGTATAGGCTGTGGATACTGCGCTTTTGCATGTCCCTTTGGTGCACCACAATTTCCAAAAGGAGGTGCATTTGGAACTAAAGGAAAAATGGATAAATGCACATTCTGTGTACAACCCTTCAATCCAAGAGATGAAAAAGGAAACATAATAGAAAGGGAACCTATACCAAGATGTGCGTTAATTTGTCCATGCGAGACAATCTTGGCCGGAGAAATGTCAGAGATAACCAAGAAGATGAGAGAAAGAGTTGGAGCTTTAACTGCAGCAAAACTAGAGAGCTTATTCCTAGTTTAATCCAAGGTTTTTTTCTTATTTTTTAATCCAAACTAATATTAATTTTTATTAAAATAAATTAAATAATATTAATAAGCGTTGAGGATAACCATGACTCGAAAAGAGATTGTGCTTATTTCAGTAATAATAGCAATAATAGTAGTCTCACCTTTAATTTCAACTTTACCGAAAGTTTCCACAATGAAAGGACAGTATATTCCAAAATGGTATGAGATTAGCCCAATGGAGAGGCAAAAATTGCTTGAAAAAACTATTGGCTTCAATGTAACACTAAGTAATTATCTTAAAATCCTGCTAGAAATAAGTGCAGTGATTATAGTTTTGTTAGTTATAGTTGAGTACGTTAAATTTTACAAACTTTATAAAAAAGAGTAGTGATAAGGATGTACGTTAAAAGATTCTCTCCCCATCAAAGGTTGGCGCACTTTGTGGGATCAATCTCTGGATTAATGTTATTATTAACTGGATTACCATTAATGTTCCCAAATCAACTTAGATGGTTACTTTTGGCCATGGGAGGATCAGAGATTACCATGCTTTTGCACAGAATTTTCGCAGTGATACTAATATTTAGCTTGGCGTACTTTGGTACGTATTTCATACTTGAAAGAATAAAAGAGGGTAGGGGAGACTCAAACATAAAAAATTTTGGTTTCTCACTAAGTTTTCTCAAGGAAGTGTTCGGAGGAGCAGTTAAGGATGTACTGTGGGCAATTGGCATAGTAAAGGAGAGACCAAAGTTTGGTAAGTACGACTGGATAATGGTTGCAGATATATATGGTCTACCCCTTTTGGCTATAGTTCAGGTTATTACTGGTATAGTAATGTGGTTGCCTAGGGATTTCATTTGGATATTTGCCCGCATTTTTGGAATTCCAGAAAATCCTGCTTTGTTTTTCATAGCTAGAAATATACATGCAGCAGTATCATTTTTCCTACTCATGGCAATCATAGCACATACAACAATTTTACATTTTACTCCTGGTAGATTTCCTGTTGATACAACTATATTTAGTGGATTTATACCTAAGGAGAGGGCAGTAGTTGAATTTGAGAACTGGAAGCCAAAAGAAGAAATTACAATTGAAAAAGCCGAGAGAAAAATTGGTTCAGCTTGCTACATTTTCGGAATCATATTAATTTTGGAAATAATAGCTCTAGCGACTATACCGTACTTTATGTATAATGAATTTTTAGTAGGATTAAGAGTAAAGCAAAGCTCTATAGCTTTTATAGCTCTAAGTTTTGCAGAATTGCTGATACTGTATTACATATTTCTTACAATCGTAACCGCAATAAGGGCTGTTAGCTTTAAGCATCATTAGTTTAAATTTCCATTTATTTTATATTTTTGGTATTATTTTATTTTTTAATTATTTTTAGATTAGAAAATTTTTCTGTGGTCATAAGAAATTAATACGACCATTTTTTAACAAAGATTTAATAGATTTTGTATTTGAATTTAAGACAAACAAATTCTGAAGCAGTTCTGAGGGTGCTTGTAATGTTTAGTACGCTGGGTAAAATTGATTATGAGAAGCTTGGATTAAAAGTAGGAATAGAGATTCATCAACAACTTGACA
>CAZCHG010000086.1:0-4858 GCA_964498465.1 uncultured archaeon
TAAACGTGTCATCCATAGAAATATGTGAGAAATGCCATGAAAAGGAAGTTAAGGAAGTAATGAAATCCAAACATGCAGGTCTGGGAGCAACACGCCCAGACACGATGCCAAATACATGCCTTGTCTGTCATAATCCCCATTTGGGTGTTGTCAAAGAAAACGGAATATTTGAGAATCAAACCGTTGCAGAATACAATAAATTTGCATTTAAGCTGAAAAAGGTCGGAATACTTGAAACCGAACACACATGGAGGACCTTTGGTTCCATAAGAGAATTTTGCTTAGACTGCCATGGAAGGGGAGATCATGGAAAAAACGTCTCTGACCCTAGCAAGGTTACGGGTAGGGAAGGTGTGTGGTTCCAGCACGATTGGTACGGGAACGATAGACCAATTCCAAAAATAGAGGGTCTTGGCGATGAACGAGGCGCGCTGCCAATGGATGACCCAGACTTCATATCTTACAACGTATGGAAAATGGAGAAGAAACATTATGGCTTTGGAAATGCACCTTATGGCAGCGCTAACTACACAGAGGGATTGAAAAACTGCAGCCATGCATGTCATTACGGTGGCTCGCTAATTGTTATGGGAGGAAAGAAGGTTCCACCATCAGGCTATGAGTGCAGTGATTGCCACCTGGAGAGTCACACTGCTAAGAAGAAAATAGAAATGGGCGTACATGCAACTTATCTATCCCAGGATTGTACAAAGTGTCACGTACCTCATACATTTAAAGCTTTGAAAGCAAAAGGCGTTCCTGCAGGGGTTACACCAACAACAGCAACACCTACCGCAACTCCAGCCGCACCTGCTCCAGGCTTCGAGTTGCTTACCGCAGTTATATGTCTAATCTTTGCCTATGCCATAGCGAGAAGGAGAATTTGACTTTTTTAAATTATTTATTACTGCTTTATTTCCTATTGTTTTATTTTCATTTTTTATTATGAAAATGTTTACATTTTTCTTCAAAATAAAATTGATAAAAGAATAGCCATAAACAAGGTTGAAGAATCAATAACAAGTTACTTTGTGATCTACTGTTGACCTCCTCCCCGCCCTGAAGTGCGAGGATTCCTTGCGGGAAAGTTTGTGCATACCCTCAGCCTAGCTCTTCATGGATATGCACGGGGTGGGTCAGCACCCCGTTAAACCCGCCTGTCCGCAAAGGCGGAGAGGCAGGCTATAGTTGCTTGGTTACTTTTCCCATCCACCCGACACTGGATAATAGAGCGGGGTTTTAATAAAAACCTACCACCAATCTTCCCCTCCTACCTCCCCTAATTCATCCCCGCATTGAAATGCGAGGCTCTCTTAGCGACATTTTGTAAATGTGAGGAATGGATAGCTGAAAGCTTGTGCATGGTTGATGAGTGGCAAGATTGTGGGGTTTAGTATTGGCATCTTTGCTAGGAGAGGCTGAAAAGCTGGCTTGTAGTAAGTATTCGATAAAGAAAGCAAGAAACCTCCTATGTTAAGAAGGAAACAGTAATACTCCTAAATATTGCAACCATTGCGCAACGGAACTATCTGATGAATAGCTTAGCCAAAATTTTGGCCACACTTCGTGTGACTTGATCGTACCCGTTCTTATCTTGTGGTAGAATTTTCTGCATCAAGACTTGCATTGAAGAAATCCATCCATCGTGACAGGGGGTAAATTGAAATGAGTAAAGCCCATTAGGGAATTAAACCGCTGTAAAACTCCTAAATCCTTACATCAAAAAGATCTTACTGTGAGCACGGATGGAGTGGAAGAAATTTTTTAAGCTTTAGCTTTAAACAGCTTATACATTTAAAAAGGACAAGGAAAAAAGTTTAGTAAATCCTATTGTAATCAAAAGTAAGGTTGTATAGATATGAAGAAGAAAATCAGAATTGTCGGTTCAAAAATTCATGACATCGGTTACCGTTACTTTTTGATGGAGAACGCTTTGGCCTTTGGCATAGAAAGATTTAGAGCAATCAATATTAAGGATGAGAAGCAGATTGTGGAGGTTTATGTTGAAGGAGAAGATAAATCGGTAAATGAGTTCTGCAGGTTGGTAAGCTCAAACTTTCCACCAGATGCCCTTGTCGATGAAGTAAAGATTGAGGATTATACAGGGTATGTTCCAAGATTAGAAGCGTTTGCTCTGGTTTTTAACATTGGACAGGCGAGAAAGTTTATAGAGTATGGAAAACAGGTTTTGAAGAAACAAGATAAGATGCTTGAAAAGCAGGATGAAACGATAAAGGCTGTGAAAGAAGTAGGAGAAAAAGTTGACAAGGTTGCAGAGAAAATTGACAATCTTAGACTAGATCTTAAAGCTTACCTCGATGAAAGACTAAAGAAACTAGAGATGGAAATTGAAAAGATAAAGGAAGCAATTGGTCTAAAGTAGTTTTTTAAAGCACTTTAGGTTCCTCAGGTGGGCTGATTTGCTAGTTTTGCAAGATGTATTAAAAGGTTCTTAATGAAATTTGGTGCAGTAAACCCTGGAGTTGGCTTGATGCAAAGGATAAGTATGCTCAATAATGGAACTGACAAAAGTCAGACAGTTGGGAATCTAAACGAAAATAACGGAAACGAGCAACGAAAGCTTAAGTCTTTGACCAGCTATTGACTTGGAACTTTATCAGATTGATTTACAATTGATTCTTGTGCTAAGTGACTATACGTAGGTGGCGTTAAATTACGCATCTAATTTCTGAAATAATCGTCGATCATATTTTTCTGAATTTTCCTATAAATCTTCTACAGGATTTCCACTGCTCTTTTGTAAAAATGTGAAACTCAAAAGGAGATTCAAAAAACTTCTTGGTTAATTCACCAAATAATTCGAGTTTTTTATCTCTATCGGACAGTTCATCAGAAACTATTCCAATATCTATATCTGACAGACCGATTGAGTAATCCCCATCCACGACAGAACCGTAAAGATATATCTCAGCATCGGGAACTCTTTCCTTGACAATTTTTTTAATCTCTTCTAAGTAATAATCAAGATTGTCAAAGTATTTTCTCCTTCTTTCGTAAACATCCCTTAAGAACTCCATAGCAAGTTTTTAAGTTTTTTATAAAATCTTAAAGCTGTATCAACCTCATCCTTTTTAAACTCTTCTGGAAGATATCTCGAAGCGATATACGCGTATTCTAAGTTCCTTAAAATTGTCCAATTCTCGTCAATGAATTTTTCTAGCTCTTCTTGTTTAAATATTGTCGATAAGTCCTTTAGTAATCTTCTTAAACTATGAGTTTTCTCAAAATATCCTGTTAAATCCATAAGTTTAGCTTTTATGATTAGTTGGCACGCTTGTTCTACGTGAAACATTGCTAAATCGTAATCTTCTCTTTTTAAATCCTCTAAGGCATCTTTGATAAAGCTCTCAGCTCTCTTTAGGAGTATTCTTATTTCTTCTTTCATTAATTTTCTTAAAGACAGGTTAATTAAAGTAATTTTCTCTTCTTACTTATACAAGAAGTTTTAACGTAGAAATATGCAAAAACTGTGGGATTAAACTTTTACTTAAGCTTATACCTGGACTTTTTAACCTTTTAGGCAGATTGTAAGCTTTTGAACTTTTAAACTTGCTATTTAATGAGTTGTGAAGACCTCTAATTTAACAGGCAACAGGTAGACAAACTCGTATCAAGGTGAGGAAAAATAAGAAAAATATTAATGAAAATTAAAAAAGATTAAAAATGATAAGGGAAATTACTGTTAAATCGATCTTAAATAGGCATAAGAAAAGAGATGCATGGTTTTTGGACGACTATTCTTTGAATCCTTATTATTTTTGCGATTTCAACTGCATCTATTGTTATATTCATGGCAGTAGCTATGGAGAGAGAACTGGACGTGGTTTAGCTGTAAAAATAAACGCTCCAACTTTACTTGAAAAAGAATTAGCAAGAAGAGCAAAAAGAAAAGAGTACGGCTTCATAGCTTTAAGTTCTGCCACGGAACCTTGGATGTATGCTGAAGAGAAATATAAATTAACAAGAAAATGCCTAGAAGTTATTGCTAGACTCAAATTTCCTGTTCACTGTTTAACTAAATCGACTTTAATCTTAAGAGATTTGGATTTACTAGATGAAATTGATAAAAGTGCAATTTTACCGAGTGATCTAAGTAGGTTGGGTCATGGTGTACTAATAACTTCTTCTATCTCATCATTGGATGAAAAAATTGCAAAAATCTTTGAACCATCCGCTCCGAAACCAAAGAAAAGACTGGAAACTTTACAGAAAGTTAAAGAAGCTGGTTTTTATGCTGGGGTAGCTTTTATTCCAGTTTTACCTTTCATCTCTGATTCAACCGAGCAAATAGAGGAAATGATAAAAATGGCCAAGGAATTTGGAGCAGATTATGTTTTTATCGGTGCTTTAACCTTATACGGCGTTGGAAAGGAAATTTACTATAAAATTCTTGAGAAACATTTTCCAGAATTGTTACCAAAATACAAAAACCTTTTTGGAAACTTTAACCAACCAAACAAGGTTTACCAACTAGATCTTGAAAAAAGAGCGAAGGAATTTTGCAAGAAATACGGTGTGAAGTACAAAATTTTATAAAAGCGACTATCATTCTCAAAAGTAGCAAAAATTATCTAACCATTTTTATATTATATTCTATTTTTTATGCATGAAGAAGCTTTTCTGGTAAACAAAAGGTAAGAATAAAAATGTAAAAATTTTAAATTAAACTGCATGGAAGTGTTTGACATCTATATACACTCGGAGGGTAGAAGCATAGATGATTTATCTAAAATGGCAGAGAAAGGGATAAAAAGAGCCATAACCTGTGCTTTTTACCCTATGGAACCAAAATTTGCTGAGACGATGATAGATCTGTTCAGAAAGCTAACTACTTTTG
>CAZCHG010000087.1:0-4756 GCA_964498465.1 uncultured archaeon
TTGTGTGTCTCTTAATTTTTAAAATTTTTGTGATGTTCATCGTTCAATTTTAATAAGTAGAGTTCTTCATCTGCAAAAAGGGAACTTTAACATAAAAATAATCATTTGACGAGTTCTTTGCACTAAAGTGCAATGGTTTGCAGCAGAGAGACTTATTATGCATTCTCAGCCTTTTCTCTTATCAGATTTTGCATAGAATGAATTAACACCCATTAAACCTATCCAGCTCTGCTTAGAGAACATCAAACTATGATTTCTCCTTTTTTGAGATTTTCTGATGCTTTTCGTTCATTCAACATTGATAAAACCAGCAAGAAATAATAAGATTGAAGTGTTACTCTCAGTTCATTCTATGTTCTAGAAAATGGAGTTTCTTAACGGTACTTTGTAACTTAACTAATTATTGGATTTCATCTATTTGGTAATTTTCCCAGCTTCTTACACCGATCATTATTTCAAACTCCTGTGGCGATAAAATGGGTACGCCATAATATTCCGAGTCATCATAACTGATTCTAGGACAAGCTGTGTTAACGTAATATTCATATCCAAAATTTAACAGTTTTGATGGGTAAATCTCGTCCATATATATTACATCCAGTTTTATTCCTTTGTTCTTCGCTATTTTCTTTAATCTTAATGCCAAATTCAATCTCTTTTGCCCAATTTTGCTACTAACTAGTATAGCTCCTTTCTTTTTGTTTGCAGATGCTACAATTTGCGCAAATCTCTTTTTTAAAAAACTATCACATCTTACTAACTCGAATTTATTCTCAACAAGATCCAACCTGTAAACCTTCTTACCTGTATAAATTGCGGCACCTAATGGATGAAATAATCCATCCCCTATAAATAAAACTGCCTCGAAATCTAAATTCCTTAGGACTGTATAGTTACAACCTAATACCTGGCCTGGATATTTCACTCTACTTGAGCCTCTTCCTATTTTTACATCATATCCTCTGTTTGCAAGAATTTGTTTCACTTTGCCCAACTTCCAAGCGTATTGTGCTGTGGAAATTAGTGCTATTTTTCTCTCTTTAATTTTTACTTTATTTAATACTTTTAAATCAAAATCAATCCTGTAAGGGACAAAATATACTTTGCTTATTTCAAAAATAGGTGTATGAGCAAAATGCAGCAGCGCATCAACTTCCTTAAGCAAATCTAAATCTATATCACACGCTCCAAATGTTCCCTTTCCAGATATAATGACCTCGAATCCTTTTTCCTCTATTTGGTCAGATATCTCCCTAGATTTTGGTTTTAAACCGTTCGGAAGTTGTAACCCTACTCTTTTTACGCCTTTTTTCTTTAGATTTTCAAAATCAAACTCTATTTTCATTTTCCTTTATTTCTTAATTTTTCTAAAATTAGTTTTCTTTCTACTCTTGCAACAGTTTCTCTCACTAGCTGGACTGCATCAGGATTTGCTGAAACACTATCTATACCAAGTTCCACTAGTTTCTCAACAAATTTTGGATAACTTCCAGCTTGTCCACAAATAGAAGTCTTGACATTATACTTCTTGCAAACTTTAATTACATATTCAATTAGCTTCATTACTGCTGGATGATACTCATCGTACAAGTATGCAACATTTTCATTATTTCTATCCACAGCTAAAGTATATTGAGTTAAATCGTTCGTTCCGAAGGATATAAAGGTTATACCCTCTTTAATTATTTCCTCTATCATTAGTGCTGCGGCTGGTGTTTCAATCATAACTCCAAAGTCTATTTTATCTAAAGGCAGCCCTTCCTCAAGGATTATCTCCTTTGCTCTTCTGACTTCTCTTGGATGTGTAACCATAGGCAACATAATGCCAATATTTGTGTATCCTTCATCAATCAGCTTTTTCATTGCTCTTATTTCAGCCCTAAAGTGTTCCTCCTCTTTTAAATCTCTTCTTATTCCTCTGAACCCAAGCATGGGGTTAGCTTCTATAGGTTCATCCTCTCCACCTTCCATTCCTCTAAACTCATCTGTTGGGGCATCTAAGGTCCTAATCCAAACCGGTTTTGGATAGAACGCTTTAACAACTTTTTTCATACCCTTGTACAGTTCATTTATGTATTCTTCAATTTGTCCATCTTTTATGTATTTCATTGGATGTTTTTTCAGACCTAAAACCATATGTTCAATTCTAAACAAACCTACACCATCCGCACCAGTTGATACTGCTCTTTCTGCCGCTTCGGGTATAGATATATTTACTTTTACTTCTGTAGCAGTTATTAATGGTGCTTGTACAACTTTCACTTCTTCTATCTTTTCTCTCTCCTTTACTCTAAGCCTACCTGCATATATTATTCCTTTATCGCCATCAACTGTTATTAGCATATTATCTCTCAAAACTTTGGTTGCATTTTTTGTACCTACAACTGCCGGTATGCCTAATTCTCTAGATACTATAGCAGCATGACAAGTCATCCCTCCTTCATCAGTAACTATTGCAGAGGCTTTTCTCATTGCTGGAACCATATCTGGTGTAGTCATAGTAGTTACCAATACATCACCATCATTTATTTTCTCTATTTCCGATTCATCTAGCACTATTTTCACTTTACCTATACCAATACCAGGTGATGCTCCCAAACCTTTTAGTATAACCTGACCTTCCTCAAATTCTTTCTCTTTCTCCTTTCTAGTTGCTCTTATTGTAGTTATGGGTCTAGACTGAACTATATACAATTTTCCTTTCTCTATAGCCCATTCCACATCCTGAGGCATCTTATAATGTTCCTCTAGAACTTCTCCTATTTTCACCAATTTTCTTATCTCATCATCACTTAGAACTCTATCTTTAGCTTTTTGCTCATCCAGTTTTACTTCCACAGTTTTTCCATTTTTTCTAACTACTGCAATTCTTTTTTCGGATATTTTCACATCAACTAGCTTATCCTGTTCCCTATCATACACATACGTGTCTGGTGTAACTTTTCCACTAACTATTGCCTCACCCAGTCCAAAAACAGCTTCAATTATGCTTTTCTTCTCACCTGTAACTGGATGTGACGTAAACAACACTCCGCTTTTATCACTATTCACCATCTTTTGGACTACTACTGCAATACTTACGTCTCTCTTATCAAATCCATATTTAGCCCTATAAGCAATAGCTCTAGGTGTATATAAACTACTCCAACACTTCTTGACTTTTTCTACTACCTCATCTTCTCCTTTTACATTTAAATAGGTTTCATGCTGCCCTGCAAAACTTGCTTCAGCTAAGTCCTCCAAGGTAGCCGAACTTCTTACTGCTACGTAAACTTCTTCTCCCTCTTCCCTACATAATTGCCTATAAGCCTCTCTAATTTCTCTCTCAATATCCTCAGGTATCTTTGCATCTTCTATAAGCTTTCTTATCTCCTTAGATGCTTTTTTCAACTCTTCCGTATTATTTACGTCCAATTTTTCGATAATTTTTCTTATTTTATCTTTCAAATTTGCCTTTTCTATAAATTTAATGAATGTAGAGCTATCAACTATAAAACCGTTCGGCACTGGTATCTCTATCTTTAGCATTTCTCCCAAGTTTGCTCCTTTTCCACCAACTAACGCTATATCATTTTTATCAACCTCGTTAAGCCATCTTACTCCCATTAAAATCACCGTTCGATTTCACTTGATAGCAAAAACAAAACTAAATACAAGGTTATATTCGCAGTCAGTAAATAAAATAATTTCATCAATTAACTCTTCAATGTTAAAAGATTAACAAAATCCCTAGGTAGAGATTCATACACATTTTATGTGCTTTGTTACGTGTTTTTTATTTTTCAATTCGCTCCACTTCTTTAACTTCTTCCTTAGGTGCTTCTTTGGTTGCTTCTTCTTTTCTTTCCTCAACTTTTTCCATATCTTCCTTTACGTATTTTTCAACAAGTAATACTTCTTTAATACTAGTATACTTGAAAATTGAGTTCACTGCAGCTATTTTTCCAAATATAAATCTTTGAGAGAACGTTGCATTACTCGGTATCTCAACAACAGCTTTATTGTTCTCAATTTTGCACTTTGTTTCAAATCCTGTGTGTATTAGAAATAAACTTTCGACTTTTTTATCTTCATCTTTAATTAAATCCTTGATTTCAAATTCAAAAGTTATATTTTTGCCAGCATATGGATGATTTAGATCTACTATTGCTTTTCTTCCGATAATTCTTTCAACTACTCCTACTTTATCGCCAACCTTAATTCTTTGCCCAACTCTGGGTTTTTCTTTTAAACGGGATATGTTTATAATTTCCTTCTTATCAGGATCGTATTTTCCGAACGCTTTCTCAGGAGGCACTGTAATTTTTCCTTTGTAACCAACCTTTTTACCTTCTAAAGCCTCATCAAGACCTTTTAACACGTGTCCTTCTCCTACAACAACTATAATATCTCCATATTTTATATTTTCATTGTAAATCCCAAATTCCCTTGCTGTTTTCTCGTCAGTGGTATCTATCACTGTACCATCTTCAAGCATTGCTGTGTAACTAATTCTTACAAAGTCTCCCTTTTTTATCATTTTCTTTCACCCTTATCAAGTTAGTTTATTATTCTGTAACATGTTTGTAGAAGGTTTCCTTGTATTAAATCTTTGTAACAAATTTACAAAGTACCTCCTAATTATGTTACTCATGAACTTATGGATCCCTATGTGCAGTCACAAAACGTCGCTAAGGAAGCTTCGCCCTTCGGGGCGGAGAGGGAATTAGGGGAGGAGGGAGGGGTTAGGAGGTTGGTTTAGATTATGTTGAAGATG
>CAZCHG010000088.1:0-4722 GCA_964498465.1 uncultured archaeon
GGAACAGGGGTTTTCTATGAAGATGCATTTCAAAAAATGATAGATGACGGAACTTATTTAACGTTTGAAACGACATGCAAGTATCCTTGGATAGAAATAGACACATATGAGGATCTAAATTTAGCAAGAAATAAAATCATCAAAAGAATAGAATCCGTTTAGCTGGTCAGTTTAATTTTTTAACTTGTTTTTTGATGTAAAGATTTTTGTTTATACGAGTTTAACGGTCTAATCTTGAAATAAATCCTGTAGAAGTGCTACAAACTTAAGTTTTTGTTCTCTATGTAAAAAACGCTCTAAACGTCTCGTAGAAAAATTCAATGTTAAATTTAACCTACTAGGTGAAAAATTCGTTAAGTTTAAATACTGTAATCAAGGAATTTTTGCAGCACATATCTTTAAAAATATAGGCAGAGGAAAATTGGTAGTAGAAATCATAGGTGACAAAAATGAACAAATTGAAGATACTTTTTTTGGAGACAAGGCCACATTTTCTTTTATTAACACCGGTTTGCGTTTTTCTAGGCATAGCCGCGGCTGTTTATCATGGATATTTCAATCCCATACATGCAGTTCTAGTTTTAGTTGGTTCCACGTTTGCACATGCTAGTGTTAACGTTTTCAACGATTATTACGATTATGTGAGAGGGACAGATCTTTTAACAAAAAGAACACCTTTCAGTGGTGGCAGCGGTTTTCTACCAGCGGGAATTATAAAGCCTAAAGAAGCCTTGGCTTTAGCGATAGCTCTTTTACTTTCAGCATCCATAATAAGGAGTATACTTTATTTACAGTTACCCAATTTTATTACCAATAGTTCTTCTTGGAACCTTTCTTATTTATGCGTATACACCGTTACTTACGAGGGTAGTAATAACTGAAATCTTTCCAGGATTGGGATTTGGATTGATGGTAATTGGTAGCTACATAACAATGCTTCCACCAGGCAGTACAATAGAACATTTTACACCCATAGCAGTTGCTGTGGTTGCAGGAATATTAATTAGTAACCTACTGTTTCTAAATGAGTTTCCAGATTATGAAGCTGATGCGAAAACTGGAAGAAAACATATTGTGATAATTCTGGGAAGAAAAAGAGCTTCAAAAGTTTATGTTTTTCTACTAGCTTTAGCATATGTGTGGATGGTGATCATGGTTGTATTAAATCTGCTACCAAAGATAACTTTGCTCTCTTTACTAACTGTACCAGTCGCCATAAAGGCTGGAAAAGGTTGCCTGAAATACTACGACGAAGTGGAGAAGTTGATACCTAGTCTTGCTGGAAATGTTATAGTTACATTGATTACACCAACTCTGTTGGCTTTAGGTTTGCTGATAGCGTATACTCTTAGATTCTATGGTCTTTTTGTTTTGTTTTTCAAAACTTAACTTATTTTTATGCTATTTTATGAAAAAATTGGTATAACTAAAAATTCCAAAGTAACGTCTCCGCATTTGATAAAAAATTATATTAAAATAAAAAATTAATTTTTTAACTAGTGAAAGAGGAGGATTTGTACACTGAAAAAAGAATAAGGCTTGTTGAAAATTTAAAAATTGAGTTAAACTTAAGTGAAAAAGTTGCGGAGGCACTAAAGAAAGTACCTAGGCATGTTTTTGTTCCACCAAAGTATAGACATGAAGCTTACGTAGATACACCACTGCCTATTGGCAAAGGCCAAACAATAAGCGCACCACACATGGTTGCAATAATGTGCGAGTTGTTAGACTTGCAGGAAGGAGAAAAAGTTCTCGAAGTCGGTGGAGGTAGTGGTTATCATGCTGCGGTTGTGGCGGAAATTGTAGGCAAAAAGGGAAAAGTTATAGCAATAGAAAGAATACCAGAACTTGCAGAGAAGGCAAAAGAAACTTTAAGGAAACTTGGATACGATAATGTGGAAATAATAATTGGCGATGGAAGTAAAGGTTATGAGAAGGAGGCACCTTATGATAAAATATATGTTACAGCTTCTGCTCCTGATGTACCAAAGCCTTTAATCGATCAGCTTAAAGTAGGAGGCAAAATGGTAATACCTGTTGGTAGATTTATGCAGTATCTGTATGTTATAGAAAAAAAGAAAGATAAAATAGAAAAGAAAAGATGGGGAGCAGTTAGGTTTGTGCCATTAATTGGAGAATACGGGTTTAAAGAATATTTTTAAAAAATATAATATACTCATATAAAATTACAGAATACAGCGATAAATATAAATATCCGAATTTTATTTTTTAAAGTTAAGTTTTATCCAAACAAAGATAGAGGGGTTGCTGTTTTAAATGGGGTCCCTGGGGACTGACGTAAAAAGTAGTTTCACTATTTATGTACTCTTTATTGTGCACTCTTATAAAATGAATATAGTGGGTGTAATGGATGAAATTTCTTTTTGTGGTTGGTAAAAATCTGAAAGAAATTACGGAGAGAATAATACCAGAGAAATATTTTGAAAGAGCTTACATAGCACCTACAAAAACATTTATAGTTGTAAATGTGGAGGACGAAAAAGACATAGTAAGACTGGCACAAAGACTAGACGCCGAGGCACATCCTGTAGTGGAAATAACAAGATTGGGAGAAGTAGTTTATGAGAAAGGAGTAAGGAAGGTGTTATACTAAAAACTATCGCTCTTCAACTTCACCGCTTATGGAGAGAAATATCGATATTAAAATCAAAATAGCACCAAAAATTTGCATAAGTGATAGAAGCTCCTTAAAGAGAAAGTATCCTATGAAACTCACTGTTATAGGCTCTATTAAAGCTAAAATTGGCGCTCTTTCAATTTTGCAGTACTTTATTCCGTAGTTAAACAGTGTAAATGGAATAGCGGTGGGAATTAAACCAAGCCCAAGTATCCATGGAATTTGACTCAAATTGAACCAGATGTCTAGTATGGTTTTTGGATCTAAAATTATTTCATAATTGATTAACGCAAACAATGGAAAATACAAGATGCAACTAATACCAAGCATGGATGCTGTTACATCTTGTGCGCTAAACTTTCTTCTTGCATCTTTTGCGAGTATAAAAACAAATGCATATGAAATACCAGAAAGGAGACCGAAAATTAATCCTTCTGATAGCAATTGACAAGGTTTAAGCATCAAATACAATCCCATTAAGCCTATAAATGTTATAGCAAGGCTTTTTATGTTAACGAACCTGTGTTTGAAGAAAGATATTATTGTAACGTAGATTGGAGCCATATATAGTAAAAGTGCTGATATTGCAACTTTACTAAGTTGTAAAGAGGATATGTAGAAAAATATAGTTAATACGTTGAATACAGATAGGAGTAAAACAGTTTTATCCTTTTTTAATTCGAATCTTCCATCTTTGATAATGATGAAGAGAAGAATGAATGAGAATCCTAGTAAAAATCTAAAAAAAGTTATATCAAAAGACTTAAGATTTATATTTCTAACAAAAATTGGTAGAGTTCCCATTAGAATTCCAGACACTAAAATACTTATAGGCCCTTTATTCATAGTGACTCTTTAGATTTTTAACTTCTTATAATGCCTAGCACGTCTTAAAGCTAGATGTTTTCTACTTTTACTTTCAAAGTGTACGTCTATAGGATGCAATTTTGTTAAACCAGCTTTATGTTTCAATTTTTTAATTATATCTTTTTTATGTCTCTTTTTTGGAACTTTTTCAGTTAAAATCAGCAAATCAACGTCATGAGATCTATTTATATCACCTCTTGCTAAGCTGCCAACTAAATATATTTCAGCATCGCTAAACGAATCCATTATGCAGTTTATAACAGGATTTATCCATTTTTGCCAATTCTTTATGATTTTCTCCCTCTCCCTCAATTTTACATCTAAATAAATGTGGAATTTTCTTCCAGTAGTTTTTGAATATAAAATTTCCATCGCAAGTGAGAATGCAATTAACAAGATAAATATTTTTAGATTGTTGATGTCCAGTATAGCAATTCTGTAAATTAAAGTAACAAGAGCAAAGCTAGTTGCTATTGCTCCAGCCAAAGGAATTATTAGGTTCACTTTTAGTGTTCTTCTTAGCTTAATTGCAGCGATATTTATGAATAAAAATATTAACAAGAATCCTCCGCTTCCTGCTACTGATATTGACTCTAAATTTGATATATTAGCTAATATCAGGGAAACTATGCTTATAATCAGTAATCCTTCGTAGCACTCTTTCCATAGTGGCTTCTCTATCGCTTTTGGCAATTGGCCGTACTTTGCAATCATATAACTTGCTCTCGTAGTACCATAGAGTGTTGCATTAATAGCTGAGCTAGTCGAAATTAGTGCAGCGACAGTTATAAGTGCAAAACCTAGATTACCTAGCGAAGGTTTTGCAGCAATAGCCAATACATAATCTCTGGCACTTATTATTGTAGAATATGGAAGTATACCTATAGTTACGACTGCAATCATGACATAAATGATTATTACAATAATTACTGCAAGGTAAAAGGCTTTTGGTATGATAGAAACATCTTCAACATCTCCGCTTGCATTAGCTATGAGCTCAAAACCTTCATAGGCTAGAAAGATAATCATACCTCCAGAGATTATACTTAGAGGTTCTGGCCAGTTTGATGGTGCAAATTTATTAAAATTAATTAGAGTTACACTTGCAAAAATAACTAACAGTAGAATTGCTACTTTAAAAGCAACTAATAAATCCTCCACTCGCCCGCTTATTAAAGCACCCAGAGCATTAATTAGCGTAAAAACCACAATAACTA
>CAZCHG010000089.1:0-4642 GCA_964498465.1 uncultured archaeon
TCACAGATTCAAGCTTAAAATCTATTTTTCGAATAAAAATGAATTCTTTCTCTTTTTCAGCCACTCCACAAACTAAAGATACTAGTAAAGTTAGAGTGGCAATAATCGTTAGACTTAAAACCACAACTAGTGTGTCTCTTTTCACTTTTTGCACTTTTATCCGCTTTACTTTAAATTTTTTTCTATCAATTACTTGCTAATTTCGTTAAGTTGCAGAAATAATCTAACTTCCTCATCTGTCACATTAAGGCTGAAAAATGCAGAAAAAACTTCCTTCGAAATTCTTATTTTCTTCAATTCCTCCCCTTCACTCTTAAAACAATAGTTTACTGTAACAAAGTTCTTATTGCAACCCAGATGCTTCACAATTTCATCTATAATTATTTTTAACCTATTTAAAGCTGGACAACCAATCCCTAAGTCTTCATCTTCTGTTAAAGGGAACTTTCGACAAGTTTCTGGTCTAATGGGATAAATTTTGCATTTATTGTTTTCCAAAAAAGGACATGGGATCAACACAGGATGATTTATATCTTTTTTTCTTAATTCTGAAAGAACCTTCTCAACATCTACGTATTTTATTAATTCTGGGTTATCCAAGTACACAATATTTTTAACTGGATCCACAGCAACTTTGGCTAAATTTCTGCAACATTTTCCGCATTGTTGACAAACAAATGGAACTCTAAACCTAACTTTACAAGCAATCACTTCGGCAAAAAGTAACTCCATTTACACGTTAAGCTAAGCCTATTTTTTCCATTACACTCACAGCCTTATTAACATCTTCCTCGCTGTAAACAACTAATGACACCTCTTCTAAATTTTTTACAATAGTAGAAAATTTGCAAAAAACCTCAAGAAATGTTTCTATTACTCTCTCATAAGGACATCCGTATATTCCTGCACTAATTACTGGAAAAGCTATTGATTTCAAACCCAGTTCATCAGCCTTTCTCAATGGAGCTTCTATTGCTTTTTTTAGTTTTTCTTTAAGTTCAGTATTCCAGTCTCCATCGCATCTGGGACCAACAGTATGAATTACATACTTGATACCAATTTTCCCCAAAGCTAGTGGCGGTGTTAAAACCACCTCGCCATGTTCTATAAAATTCTTTCCTATTTGTTTTTTTAACTCTTCTTTGCTTAATCTTGTATACTCATCTGGATTTCCCTCTGTTGCAGCTTTGGCAATGGCCAATGCGACTCCTCCACCATGCTCCAAGTATTTATTAGCAGCATTTACTATGGCGTCCGCACGATATGCCGTTATATCCCCATGAACTAATTTAAATTTAATATTATCTAAATTTACTTCCTTTAAAACCTTCATAAGCATCTCCATTTAGATTTTAAGCATTATGTATCCTCAATACTTTCACATCAGCCACGTATCTATTAACTCTAGGCGCATAACTACCGCAGGCTCTAATTCTTTCAATTTCCACTTCAATACCGTTCTTTTTGAATATGTTTCTAATTTTTTCACCTAAATTTGGTTCCTCTTCTTCTCCCGCGAAGGTGTAATAATGAACCCACCCATTTTTCTTTATCTTATCCCTAATCAAGTATACGTAATTTTCGGCGGTTTTAGGAGATGGCATAATTATTCTGTCGAATTTTCCCTCAATTTTAGGTAAAACTTCTTTAACATCACCTTCATAAACTTTAACTAAATTTTCAACCTTGTTTATTTTTATATTTTTTCTAAAATAATCCACAGCTATCGGATTTATTTCAACACCCACCACTTCGGCAGGTTTAGCTAGCTTAGCAATAACTATAGCATAAGGTCCTACTCCCGCAAACATAACTAAAACTCTTTCACCGTCTTTTACCATTTTTGCAATTCTTTCTCTCTCGCTTGAAAGTTTAGACGAATAATATACTTTTGTTGGATCTACTAAAAATTTACATCCAAATTCTTTTGCAACAGTTTCCGTTTTGCTTCCATGCAATATTTCATATTTTGCTACCCTGTAAACTCCATCAACAATTCCAACCTTTCTTAAAACAGTTTTAACATTTTTATGCCTAGCTAAAATTGCTTGTACTATCAAGTTTTTTAAATGCTCTATCTCATCTGGAATTTCTACTATTACAACGTCTCCAATTATTTCAAATCCCCTTCTAACTTTCTTTAGTTCTTCATTTTTTATTTTACCTTTTAGATATTCCTTTATGTTCATGAAACTCACTAAAAAATTTAAAAAACTAATAATAAAAACTTCATCAGCATCGTTCTACATTCTTAGCTAATTTAGTTTAAAATTTCAGGGCTACTAATTTGAGATTTTTCACGTTATTGTTTTTAAGTGTTCCACTTAAATGCAATTTTTACAGCTTGCAATTACACTGAGAAATAAAGATGAAAACCTTCCTTAATGATGCTTTCATACATCTATTAATACTAACTGAAAAATTTTAAATTACAAAGTACTTTGCTTAAAAAAGAGGAATAATTTGCAAAATTTTAAATTTAACTAAAATTTTTCTTATAGATTTATAATGGTGAAACTTCATGGGTTGGGAAATATTTGAGTGTTTAGCAAGAAAGTATGATAGATGGTATGATGCAAATCCTCGCCTTTTTCAAAAAGAAGTTGAGTGTTTAAAAAAGCTAGTACCGAAAAACGCGAAAATGAGTCTTGAGATTGGAGTTGGTACTGGAAGATTTGCTGAAAAACTTGGAATTAAGTATGGATTGGATCCTTCATTAAATATGCTAAGATTAGCTAAAGGTAGATGTGCTAATTTAATAAGGGGTGATGGAGCTCAGTTGCCATTCAAATCTTCAATTTTTGATTGTATTATGCTAATTGCAACGCTATGCTACTTAGATTATCCAGAAAAAGTTTTGGAAGAGATAAGAAGAGTTCTGAAGGATAACGGATTTTTAATAGTTTGTATATTCCCAGCGGAATCCAGACTTGGTCAGGAGTACATTAAAAAGGGAGAAATGGGACATCCTATTTATTCACTTGCCAAGTTCTACAAATTACGTGAAGCTGAAGAGCTTATAGAAAGATTTGGATTCAAAATTGAGGAAATTAGATCCACAAAGATCTTCTTCTCAGAAAATGATTTCACTTGTATAAAGGCTAGAAAGATATAATTTTTTACCACATTAGTTAAACTCATTCAACAGTTCTTACAAAAACGCGGAAGTGGTGATTTCATCATGGAATTACAGGAGTTACTAAAAGAGGAA
This sequence comes from uncultured archaeon, assembly GCA_964498465.1. Classification (GTDB taxonomy): domain Archaea; phylum Halobacteriota; class Archaeoglobi; order Archaeoglobales; family Archaeoglobaceae; genus CAZCHG01. The sequence continues at coordinate 3,212 of CAZCHG010000089.1, forward strand.
AGAAGAGGTTCCTCATACATATTAAGAAGACTTTTAAGACTTATTAAAGGGAAAAGCAGAGATGAACAAATAGAGATTTGTAATAAAGTTCTTGAGAAATACAAAAGTATGGCTGTATTCAGAAATATATTGCGTCTAATAGAAAAGAATTACAGTGTAAATGAGATTGAGGATAAAATTTACAATGCTGATGAGAAAATTATAAAAAACATCAGAGATCTCGTAAAAAATAAGTCTATAACGACAATAAGTAGAAGTCATACTGTTGAAAAGGGATTAGTTTCTGCTTCTACTGTGTTTGTCCTTAGATCTGAACCCAAATGTGAAGGTATAGATACTGCGAGATATTTGATTGGCAGAGGTGTTGATGTTGTAATTCTACCAGATCAAGAAGCTGAAAATGCTATAAAAAACTCAGATATGGTTATTGTTGGAGCTGATTCAATAGTTAAGAGTAAAAGATACTTCGTTAATAAAGTGGGTACACTTAATTTAGCAAAATTGGCAAAAAAACATTCAAAGCCTTTTTACGTTGCAGCATCCTCCTATAAAATAACTGATGAAGACGTAGAGGTTACTGAACTGTTTGAAAAAATCCCAGCTGACTTAGTCACAGGATTTATTTGGGAAAAAGGTATTAGCAATCTAGATGAATTAAATCCTGAATTATAGTTATATTTAAATATTTAATATTTTCTATTTTTATAAATATTTCAAATCCATAACACTGTAAAGTTTTTCATATCTTTCAGCGTTTAAATCTTTTATAATTTTCATTCCAAGGTGCTCTATAGTTTCTTTAGTTCTCGCATGCAACATAAAATAAATATTATAAGGCCAATCTTCACTTGGTTTTCTTTTTATCATGTGAGTGATCTGGCTATATTTCCTAGTAACTTTCACTATAAATTCATCACTTTCAGACTTTACCTCGGCTGAGAACATACAATTAACATTAAATCCTATTTTTCTCTCATTTAGTGTCGCAAAGAAATCTCTTACTATTCCTTCTTTCATTAATTCCACTATTAAGTCAACTATTTCTGATTCTGTGTAGCCGTTTTCCTTAAATTTATAGAAGGGTCTTTCAGATACATCTATATCAACTAACTTTCTCACTAAGTCTTCGCTTATCCCTAACTCTTTTAATTTTCTTACTTTCTTTGGTTCAATTCTCCCAGAGCTCATAGAAATTCCGTTGATTAAATCAAATTTTACACTCATCCTATATATCCTCTCAGTAGGTAAAAATACATGATTTTCGCACTGTATTCTATCAATAATAGTTTTCACTTTTTCTTTAAGAGTTTCTGCATTTTCAGCTTTTACCGTAAACCAAATATTATACTTCCAGTGATCTCTCCAAAAATTGTGCTTAGGGTTAAGTTTGTTTATTTCTTTTGCAGTTAAGAATATTCTACCAAAAGGAAC
>CAZCHG010000090.1:0-4602 GCA_964498465.1 uncultured archaeon
TAGTGGATATGTTTGCTGGAATAGGGTACTTTTCAATACCAATTGCTGTACACTCCAATGCGGAGAAAATTTACTCAATAGAAATAAACCCAGACGCTTTCGATTATTTAATCGAGAATATAAAAATAAATTGTGTGGATAATATTGTTCCTATTCTAGGAGATTGTATGTTTGCCGCACCAGAAGGAGTGGCTGATAGAGTAATAATGGGTCACATAAGGTGTCATGACTTTATAAAGAAGGCTATGACTGTTCTTGACAAGGAGGGAGTCATACATTATCATGAATCCGTACCAGAACCAGTTATGGAGAGACCTATTATAAGGCTTAAGAAAAATGCAGAATTATTAAATAAAAATATAAAAATATTAAGCTATAGAAAAGTGAAGAACTACTCACCAGGGGTTTATCATGTCGTTGTAGATGCATATGTATACACCTAAACAGTTTTAGCGAGTAAAAGCCTTAAAAAGATAAAATCCACCTTCAAGCGATCTGACATTTTTGAATCCGTTCGAGGTTAAATACTCTAAAACGTCGTAACTTCGATATCCAGTTGAACATATAAGGATTATCTCTTTTTCTTTGCTTAAGTTTTGGATTTTGTGAAAATCTTGTCTAAATTTTTCAAAAGGTATATGTATACATCTTCTATCATCTATTCTATTAAGTTTAACCTCAGCATCAGTTCTTAAATCAAGTATAATGAAATCATCATCACTTTCAAGTTTTCTTTTTAGCTCTATTGGATGTATTGTGCGTAAAAATCCTCTGAGCTTATTATCTACTATATAGCCCATTGTGTTCACATGATTTATTGCTGGGGAATAAGGAGGAGCATAGGCAAAGTCTATATCCATCAAATCATCAATACTCATTTTTGAATGAATTATTGATGCAAAAACATCAAGTTTTTTATCTGAGGCACCAGGACCTACAGCTTGAACACCAAGAACTCTCTTGGTATTTTTATCAACTACGATTTTCAGCACTATTGGTCTTCTTTCAGGATAAATGTGAGATTTATCTGATGGAAAAGTAGCTATAGCACTAATTGTATCATAACCTAAACTTTTTGCAGTTTCCTCGTTTAATCCTATTGCACCAACGGTTAGATCAAACACTTTTAGAATTAAACTTCTCAAAACTCCTTTAAACTCGGTTTTTAAACCAGTTATATTATTTCCTATCACTCTTCCGTGCATGTTGGCAATGGATCCAGAAGGAATGTAGATTTCACTTCCAGTGATTAAACACTTGCACTCTACACAATCTCCGCCAGCATAAATGTTGGGATCGCTTGTTTGAAGCAAACTGTTGACTTTTATAGCTCCAGTTTTTCCTATTTCTAGGTTAGCCTTTTTTGCCAACTCTACGTTTGGTGTAAATCCTGTTGCTAGCAAAACCATCTGACACTTTACTACATTGTTGTTAATTTTAACGGCACAAACTTCACCATCCTTAGAGATTATTTCATCAACTCTGGATTTTGTAAATAACTGGATACCCATTGACTTGAGATTACTTTCCACGAATTTTGCAAGTTCATAATCCAAAAGTGTTGGAAGAACTTTATCTGTCAACTCAACAAGTATTATATCCACTCCGTGTTCAAAAAAAGCATCACAACATTCTAATCCAATAAATCCTGCACCGATTATTACTACAGTCTCTGTCTCCTTTAGTCTTTTAATTATTTCGTCTGCATCCTTAGCAGAATACAAGCAGAAAACGCCATAGCTGTTTATACCTTTAATATTTGGAATTACTGGTTTTGCTCCAGTAGCAATCACTAAAAAGTCGTAATCTAACTCCTCTATAGATCCATCTTTATTAATTTTAACCTTTTTTCTCTTTCTATCAATATCCTCAGCAAGGGCACAATCGATTATTTCTATGTTCTTTGATGATTTAAAAAAGGCTTTATCTCTTAAGACATCAAATGCGGTTTTAAATAGTTCATCCCTTTTAATAAGTCCAGCAATATAATAAGGCAAAGAACACCTAGAGAGTGAAATCTCTTTCTCTTTATCAATCACTAGTATCTCCGCACTCTCATCTCTTCTTCTAATTCTACATGCTGCCTTAAGACCAGCGGCACCTGCACCAATTATTACTACTCTCAAAGCATAACACCTGCCAATTTTTAAATTTGAAAATAATTTTTTCTATATGTTGTTAAAAATATTTTTTAACCGAGTATGGTTAAATTCTTTAAAAATGTTTATAAATTTTTTAAATTATGTGAAGAATGACTTGCTGTAATACATTTAGAAAATTAAGAATCATTGAGGAATAATTTAAATATAATTAAATTTCCTCTTGGAATATTACCTTTACTATAAGTTAGAAAATTATTAGCTTAAGTTAAGGGCTGAAAGAACCCCAACTGAAGTTACAACTATCAATAACCCTGCAAGCAAAACACCTAATGTTATGTGAACCATTGATTTTTTTGTGTCCATCTTTAGTAGACTTGCCAATAAACAACCAGTCCAAGCTCCAGTAACGGGAAGTGGCACTGCAACAAATAAAGTAAGGCCTATGTATCCGTATTTATCGATTAAAACTCTTTTCTTGAGAACATGCTTTTCTACTTTTAAGTATAAGTTGTATAGGAGCCTAAATTTCCTCAAAATTTTTTCTCTTATATAATCTAAAGATAATAAAAGAATGGGAACCGGTATAAGGTTTCCGAGAACACATATAAAATAGGCATAAATCGGGTTAAATCCATAGTAAATCGCTAGTGGTATTCCTCCTCTTAACTCCGACATAGGTAAGGCTGAAACTAATATTATATCAAATATTTTATCGAATATTTTCACTAGGTTTTTAGGCTTAGTATTGAGTTAAAAATTTTATCTCTTTTTTTATTATAATTTATTTATCTCTACCTTCACTTTACTTTTCTTATTATCTGCAGGAGCTTGGCTACGTGTGCGATATGCAGCAAACAATCTGAATGGATAACTTAGTAGCTTATTTTATTTACACCTTATACAAGCTCTTTCACATAATAATTTCTTGATATAGTGAGAAAAAAGCAAAGTATCATTTATTTGCCAAAAGTATTAGAACTATATTTAAGCTCTATTGCTTTAATAAGTTTTGTTAGGGTATAATTAATTGGTGTGTGCAAGTTTCTAACTTTAGCCATCTTTGAGAACATTCCATTTATGTAATCGATCTCTGTCCTTTTACCCCTTTCTATATCTTGAAGCATTGATGATTTGTTCTCCGATGTTTTGATTATTACAGATTTTACAGTGCTCTCTATGTTTTTTAGCTCATAACCGTAGGCTTTAGCTACAGTTTTGCACTCGTTGATTAAATCCCTTGCAAGCTCCCAGAGATCTTTAGATTTCAGAATTTCACCATTTTTAACTCTACATAATGCTGTGATTGGGTTTATAACGGCATTAACTACGGCTTTCTCCCAAATTTTTTTGTTAATATCATCTGTTAATTTTACATTTATTTTACAAGATCTTAGCACATCAAAAACGACATCGACATAGTTGGATTTATTTCCTATTACTATTTCACCCTCAGCAGCGTAGTATATATGACCCCAATTAATAAGATATGAGGCGTAAGTCGTAACACCTCTTAAAAATTTATTTAGATATTTTTTTAGAATTTCTTCAATATTTAAACCATTCTGGAGGCTACAGACTATGCCGCAATCAATCTTTGACAGGGACTTAGCAGCTATTTCAGTATCGTAAGCTTTCACTGTTAAAAAAGTTATATCGGCATTTCTTGGCTTCTGATAAACCTTAACCCTAATTTCATCATTTGCTAAACCAGAAATTTTAAGTTTTTTTGATAGAGCAAGATATTGCTTCCCTCTTGCTACAAAAACAACATTGTAACCAGATTTTTGGATAAGGTATCCAATTAAACATCCTAGTGCTCCAGCACCCATTATCTGTATAATCATTATTAGAACTTTTGTAACAAATGATTATTAAATTGTCTAATTGTCTAATGAAAAATTTAAGCAAGTTTTTATGGAATATTTAATATCCTTAGCACTTCGTTTCAAACATTCAAAGTAAACTAAACTAGCAATTTTTAAAGCTAACAACTCAGCTCCAACTCTCTGGTTTAAGATAGACTTTGTCAAGTCTATAATATATATTTATTTATAAAAAAATATTATAATAATTGTCAATTTAAAACAGGAATGCTTAAGATTTTTTAATTAATAAACTTAACTTCGCTAAATTTATTTTAACACTTAAGCTAATGCCATTAAAAATTATTTAAAGGTTGTTAAAAACTCTATCTTTATCTTTTAAAAGATTTATCTTTTTAAAAATCAAATTTTATTAAATTTTTTAATAATTAATAAATTCTTCAGAAAAGCTAATTACATAATAGTAATAATGAGAAAATTTTAAGTATATTTAGCTTAGAGAATTGTTCGTAGGTGATATTTTATGGTAAAGATTGTACACGCTCAGACAGTGTTACCCGAAGACACTTTAAAAGAACTAAAAAGAAAGACTGGGGAAAGTACAACAAAAGATGCAATAGCTAAGGCAATAGAACATTATCTAAAATGTCCTTATACTGATGAGGAGCCACTAGAAA
>CAZCHG010000091.1:0-4590 GCA_964498465.1 uncultured archaeon
GCCTCCCGAGCCCGGGACCCGGGTTCAAATCCCGGCGGCCGCACTTCTAAAATGTATCACAAAAAATGAAGTAAATTTTTATCCTCAATTATATTTTATTTTTTATTTTTTCCAATCCTAATTCAAAAAGTGACTGTTAATGTGCTAATTTTAAGTGAAGGTGAGTGTTAAGAGTTAAGAAAATTTTAAAAATATGCATACCACGCAGCAATCGCTCAAAAACCACAATTGAATTATTCCAACTAAAATCACTCTAGAACTTTTAATCTAAGTTTCATCAGGTCTTCTTTTATATATACTATTACTAAATTTAACATTCATTTCCTTGAAAACTTCCTCAAGGAATATTCCAATGAACTTCTTTGTTTCTTCATTTCCTAAAACTAAAGTATACTCTCCATTTTTTGTAACTTCTGAAGAAATTACAAGCTTCGAGTCTTTCTAAAACGTACTTTGCATCTTTCCCTCTAAACTCTTCTGCATGAGCCTTAGCTATTTTCTCTGTGAAGATTCCAAAAATCTTCGCTCTTTGGACGCGTTTCAATAAATTTCAAAAACGCAACCAGGTGATCTATGTCTAAAATTACATGCTCTCCTTCAGCTAACATTTCGATATATGTTCTCAATTTTCTTTTATCATAACGAGCCAAGTCAGAATTTTCATAATAAAACTTAACAGCCTTCCTCACAGTTTACTCTGCGATTTATTTTTTCCTCTCTTATTTTATTTAGAATTTCATAACTTCTACGGTCAAACGCAATCGTGATTCTGACAGGATTTCTCATAATTGAGCCTCTATTTTTATCTTTCATTTTTTATCTTTCATTTTCTGTTAAATTTTTAAAATTTGCGTATATATCAGAGTTCTCATCTCCGCAATATGAAACCAATTCACAAACTGTGAATTAAAAGAGGTTCAGCTACATCAAAATTTTAGCTTCAAACTTGGCAGAGTTCTTAAAGACTAGAAAATACAAATATCATCATTGTATTGCAACTAATAAATTCCATAATTTGCGCGTTCTTAAATTTCTCCAACTAAATTTGATTTAAAATATTTCATAAATTTAAGCGAAATTGTGAAAAATTATGACTGCTTAACAATTTTTCCTAAAAAATTTTTAAATTTTTCGTAAAATCTTGAAACATGCATAGCGGAGATATAGCGTAGCTGTTAACGGCAACAGCCCTAGTTATACTAATGATTCCAGGATTGGGGCTTTTTTATGGAGGTATGGTTAGAAGGAAGAATGTTTTTCACGGATTTGTCGCATTTCAACTAATGTTTGCTGCAATAACTTTGGCAATAGTGATATCTGCTGTTGCGGAAAGAATCAAACTTTCCGCTTTTATAGTATTTGGAGTTCTCTGGACAACATTAGTTTACGATCCTATAACCCACTGGGGGTTTGGGGTAATGGATGGTTGTCAAAGCTGAATGTTCTAGATTTTTGCTGGAGGAACAGTAGTTCACTTAACTTCGGGATTTTCAGCCTTAATCTTGGCTTTAATTATAGGAAGTAGAGCCGGGTACAGGGAATATTCAATTAAACCTCACAATATACCAATGACCTTGCTGGGTTCTGCTTTACTTTGGTTCGGTTAGTTTAGATTTAATACTGGAAGGCCTTAGCTGCAGATGATGTTGCTTTGCGCGCATTTCTCGCAACAAATACTGCTACGGCCGTTGGAGCTATAGGCTGGATGATTGTTAACTGGGTTAAAAGTAAGCCTAGCAGTCCCGGCATTGCAAGTTAGGTCTATTGCTGGATTAGTTGCAATAACACCAGCGGCAGGTTATGTAGATATTCTGCCATCAATTATAATAGGCTTTGTTGCTGGAGTTGTTTGCCATTTAGCAATGATTTTCAGGACAAAAAAGAAAATTGATGAAAGTCTCGATGCTTGGGCAGTTCATGGAATTGGAGGGCTATGGGGTGCTATAGCTACTGGTATATTTGCAAACGCTGAGGTAAAAGGATTGATTTTCGGAAATTCTCTACAGCCTTTGCTTCAAGGCTTTGGTGCGATCTCAGCCATAGTCTATGCATCTGCAATGACATACATCATAGCAAAGATTGTGGACTTAACGATTGGGCTAAGAGTGGGTGAAATGGAGGAATATGTTGGATTAGATATCTCACAGCATGGAGAGGTTGCATACTCGTGAAAAGGTGGTTAAAAAATGAAAATGGTTGTTGCAATTGTAAGATCTGAAGGATTTGAAAAGGTGAAGAAAAAACTCAAGAAGAAAGGTTTCATAGCCATGACAGTAACCGAGGTAAAAGGTAGAGGAGAACAAAAGGAAATTAAGTTGCAATTTAGAGGTAGAACAATTGAAGTAGATTTACTATCCAAAACAAAAATAGAAATGGTTGTAAAGGATGAATTTGTGGAAGATATAATTCAAACTATAATCAGCGGAGCTAAAACTGAAAAAATTGGAAATGGAAAAAATTTTCGTAATTCCAATCGAAAAGTCAATTAAAATAAGAGCTGGAGAGGTCGAAGCAGAGCAGTAAATTTATCTTACTATTACCAAAATGTTAATTTGTTTTTTAAATAATCTTTTTCTTCATTCAGAATTTTTACTCAAGGAAGTTATACACAATTTTTTAACTTTAATTTATTATTTTATCTTTATCTTTAAAATGGACTTAAAAAATTTGAAATTATTAATTATTATTTATAAATTAAAATTTTAATAAAAAAACAAAAACAAAATTTACTCTGATCACTTTTCGTTTTTTGATGAGGAAAGTTAAACACATTGGCATTGTCGCATGCAGTTATGAAGGGGCTGCACTTTGCTATAGAACTATTTGCCTAGAAGGAGAAAAGTACCTAGGCCCGTACGGTCACCCAGAGATAACTATGCACACGCATCCTTTTAACAAATACGTTAAATACATTGAAAAAGGAGATTGGGAAGGTGTGGCTGAACTAATGATATCTTCTGCCGAAAAAGTTGCAAAAGCTGGAGCGGACTTCATAATATGTCCAGATAACACGATACACCAAGCGTTTAATTTGGTTGTAAAGAAATCTCCAATTCCCTGGCTGCATATAGCTGAAGAAGTAGCAAAAGTTGCTTCAAAAAGCAACTACAAGTGTTTAGGCATACTGGGCACAATATATTTAATGAATAGCAGAGTTTATCCAGAAAAACTGGAAAAATTTGGAATAAAATATAAATTACCGAAGCCTGAAGAACAAAAGGAAATTAACCGTATAATATTTGAAGAGCTAGTTAGAGGCAAAATTACCAGGGATTCTCAAAACTTCTTCGTAAATGTCATAAAAAATTTAAAAAATGAAGGATGCGATGCCGTTGTATTAGGTTGCACAGAAATTCCACTAATTGTTACTCCAGAGATATCTCCTCTACCAACTTTAGATTCCACGCGTATACTTGCTAGAGCTGCGCTAATGAAAGCTATAGAAGACTGAGAAGATTGAAATGGTTCTCTTTTTCAATTTCCTCTTAATAGTTTCTGCAATTTTTTTATTTCTCCACATACTTCTAGGAATTAACACTTTTGCACAAATCGCTTATCTAGCTTTAATATCGGTTTTATTTTCAAGATTGATTGATTGCTTTGAATTGCAAGATTATTTTAATGTATTTGGTCTATCATTACTCATATTTTTCTTCTTGATTATTCTTATAACTGCAGACAAATTAAAAAATAATAAATTCAGAATTTTATCCGTCCAAATTCTAATTTCACTACTTATCTACTCAGTTTTACTAAATTTTCTGCAAAATTACCTAATTGAAGCCGTAGGCAGGCATATGGTTTTTCTAGGCAATTTTTTTGGTTTCAAAATACTGTACAGCAATGGAAGTATAAGTTTTAAATCCTGCAGATTTGACTTATCGTTTGAGTGCACAGCGGCTGAAGCTTTGTCAATTTTTCCAGGTATAGTCCTGGGAGTTGGTAACTTAAGCATAAGAAAGCTTCTTTTTGTTCTTATTGCAGAAATGCTTATATACCTTGCAAATTTACTTAGAAATTTGTTAATATGTTTGATTTGTGGTTTGCAACTTTTTGGTGAAAATAGCTTCTTATTAGCCCACAATGTCTTTGCAAAAATTTACTCTCTACTAGTAGTCATTGTTATGGCTTTTTTTACAATTAAGATAAATCCCGAATTACTTGTATTTGTTATTTCAATGAAAAATGATCTATACGCTACTCTAAGAGAATTAAAAAGAATTTAAAATTTGCAATTAGTCGTCTTTCTGGGTTCAACGGGCGTAATCTTTAATACATACGTCCGCCTTGGGACACATCAACCTCAACTCCCTCAGAGTTCATCGGGAGTAAATCATCGGGTCTTGCCCCTTTTTTTCAGGATAACCCCTTCGGGGAAGGAAAACCTCACGTCCTTAGCAATCCGTTACATCCTCTCAGCTAATCTGAGGTTTCGATGCTTAAGTCACGGGCTAAATATTCAAGAGGAGAGATATAATCCCTATCTCCAACGTGATAATTCAGAATTAGTTTTCTCCCAGTAAAATAAACAACAAACTTCCTCTTATGCCAGATTTCATCCACCTCTACGTGAGTTTCATCTCTCAGCAC
>CAZCHG010000092.1:0-4583 GCA_964498465.1 uncultured archaeon
TTCTTAGTTATCTTTAGTAATTGTTGGAATATTTTGTATCTTACTCCTATTTTTGGTCGTTTATAGGGTGATTCTGGATATGTTTCCCAAAGTTGTTTATTAGTGAGTAGTCGAAAGTCGTGTTGACTTAGTATTTTGCTAAATGGTTCTAAGTCTTTGTTGGTTAGGTATCTGTAGCATTCTGCTATTATTTGTTTTGCACCAGCGGCTTTTACCGTAGATACTATTTTTTCCATGTATTCTTCATCGCTGTTAACATATGGTATTATTGGTTGAAACCTAATTATGACAGGAATTCCCTCGCTACTTAACTTTTCTATGGCACTCAATCTTTTATCTGGAGATGGAGCCTTTGGCTCCAAAATCCTTGACTTATCTTCTTCTAGTACAATCAGAGTGTACTGTACAATAACTAGTTTTTTGTCGTGTAGCTCAAGAATGACGTCTATCCATGGTTCTTCTATCACTAGCGGAGATTTTGTTGAAACGATAACTGGAACGTTATACTTTAAACATAATGTCAGTAGCTGCAACGATAGTCTCTCACTTCTCTCTATTTCCTGAAAAGGATCTGTTAAAGCTGATAACCTAAATGGTATAGGTGGAGGGTATCCATCAACACTTAATTCCCGAAGTAGTTTCTTAAATTTTTTAACGTATTCTGTTCGTGTCTTAACTTTCCAATTCCATATAAATTTCCGACTATAACAGTATACACATGAATGTGAACATGCAATATACGGATCCAGCTTAAATATTGAGTAACATAAATTACTCATACAAATTGATGGGTTAATAGCGAAGTCTGTCATTTCTGAAGTCTGCCACCCATTTAAATTAATTCTATAAAAGCCTTATACATACCTACAAGATTTTTAAGAATATTAGATAGTTTTATTAATCTCAGGGTCAGCTAAATACCTTATTACAAAGCGCTAATATTGCTTGCTTAGCTTGATTTGGATCTGAGGGATTTGCTTCTATCATATAAATCCTTAACTTTGGTATAATATCTGTCCTTTCAGTAGCAAGATATGGATGTGTAGTGGAAGTACGTAATTTAAGCATTACAAAGAATCCTTTTACCTCGCTACTCTGTTGTTCATATTGTGGTTCCGCATAATCTATGATATAAGCTATCATTCTTTCAATATCACCTGTACCTAATTTATCCTTATACTTTGCATCAGCCACAGCTACTCTATTTCTCTCGAGTAATATGTAATCGGGCCTAGGCGGATTAGCAATTATCCGTATAACTTTACTTTTTTCTCGTACACTTAAGTTAAATATTAATCTCTTATCATTTAGTGACAATTCAAAGCCACTAGAATTTTTAGTTAGATTAGGTTTTAATCCATTGTACATAGTCTCTGTAAGTAACTTAAGGACCCATAATTCGTATACTTTACTGGTTGGAAGTGGTTGTAAAGGCGCTTCGTCATTAATTATCCTATCAAAGTTATATGAGACTGGTATTTTTGCATCGAATGCCATATAGAGATCGATAATAGTTCTTAACCACCAATTTGTTCTAGCTTGTTTCTTGGCTTCCTCAACAATCTCTGCATCCTCCGTAGATAGGGTTTGAACTTGAAATATAAAGGGATATAATAGTTCACTTGAGAGTATATAGGTATGATAATATAATCTCATCAGTAGTAATTGGCTAATTTCCTCTGCATCTTGTTCTTTAAATCTATTAATAAGGGTCTTTAGAGCAGAAAGAATTTTCATGTGAAATTTGACTAGTATAATAGCTGGTAATGTAGCATATCCAATAGCACGTTTAGTGACTACAGCCAAAGGTTTTCCTGACATAATGTAACTAAGTGTCTTTGTATAGTTAGGGGTACCTACAACTCCTTCGCCGCAGTTCTCCATTTCAGTTATAATTGGTGGAAAGCCTTCTCGTAATGCTAAATCGGTATATTGCTGTAGAAGTATACTGTAGGATATGATATCACGAGCAAAACCGAATCCCTTAAGATTAGTAAAAATTGGTTCCATAGAGGGAAGACCGATCATTTCGATGATCCTCAAACTATCATTTAACATGTAACTAAACCTTTCGGATCCTATCTTAGGTTCAATATGTAAACGAATACTTTCTCCTAGAACTTCAGATTCAAAGCTATAAGCACCTATCCATTGTCCAAAATTAATAGTATCCGAACTTCTGTTATAACTAGGCAATGGTGATTCAATATCCAAATCCTTGTATACTATATCAAGTAGTGCTTGAATAGATGGACGAAGTCGTTTATTAATAAAATTAGCTAACTCATCAAAAATTTGGTTTGCCTGCTCGGAACTGAGTTTTACTTCACTAATTAGTTTTTCCCTAATGTCTACTCGTGTATACTCTAAATCTTCTCTTAATGATATTTTGATCATAAAATTCTTTCTCCACGTAACAACTTTCTAAGTAGTGGTAAACTGCGATTATCAAGACTAAGGCTCTCTAAAAATGTTTTGATTTCATCGACTTTCTTAGTTACAAAATTGGTTTCGATACCAAGTTTTTCTGCTCTTATTTTTTCACTTAATATATCTAATTGTGGTAGCATGTAAGCTGCTACTGCTTCATCCAAAAGCCCCCTAAATCTGTCAAAACTTTTATCTCCAAGTACCAAACATGATGTAACTAAGAATTTTATCACATCAGCAGATAACGCTTCTGTTATAACTACATCAGTATCCTCTAAAATGGTATTTATCTTATAGCGAATTGCCTCAACTAACTCGATCGGCGAGAAATTAAGCTTTTCATAAATAATGGTTTCATAACCGTCAATTCCTATTCCTATGAATTTATTATAATATTCTTTTTTGATCAGTGCGTAGTCATTTACTTCCTCTCTAGAAAGTTTGAGCTGACTCTCTATGAGGTGACGGTCTACACTTATCTGCTTATTCACATTTTCTCTTAAAATTGACGATACAGTCGATAAGAATGGTTCATTATTTAGAGCTAGTTCATACTTTGGACTTAATGGAACTATAGCAAATCTTCTTAAGAGTGCAAAACCGAGTTTAAAAAGTAATGCTCTATCATAACTATTCATTGTAGCAATTACTCGAAATGAATATGGAATATAGAGACTGTTATCAATTAAAACGTCACTAATGACTGCTTCGGTAAGGTTTATTCGTGATCCATCTACGAGTTTCACATCATGTCTGTGTACGATGTCGAATGCTGTAAATGCTTCTCCAAATGCTGTATCAACATTTGCTCTATTTATCTCATCTATTATGAGCCAATAAGGACAATTATTATTTCTGAGATTTCTCCAACAATTAACTACAGCGGTTGTAAAGAAACCGGGTTGGTACTCTCCACTTGGAAGTCTAGGGCCGCCTATAGTATCATATGTTGTCCACTGTGGATTTCCTGTTACTAAATCAAATCCACCACAAATATTAGTAGCAATTTTCTTGGCTATTTCAGTTTTACCAATACCAGGAGGACCATATATTATAACATTTTTGCCAGAAATTAAATGTGTCAAAAGAATCTGTTTAAAATCCTCAGAAACACTGGCTTTTAATTCTGTAAGTCTACTGTCCAATCTTGTTTCGCGCCAACGTATATTTGAAATTAGAGTGAGTAGATCATATGTTTTATTATCAATTTCAAATAATGAGCCTTGAGTCACATTACTAGGAATAATATCTATTACATCATGAGACCATAACTTGAGAACACGATTCACGTTTACATCAAAATTTTCATGTCTTAGACTCTTCAATATATTTAAACTCTCTTTAACCCTTGGTGCTAGTTTTTCAATTTTAATAAAAAATTTATAGTCCCATTTTTTCTCCTTTTCTCCCTCTTTCTTCTTAGGATTCTCCGGCCAATAATCCCATGATACCTTACCTATCAATAATTCTTCCTTATCTATTTTGCCAAATGCAAAGAATCCTCTAGGGACATAAACATTTGAACGTCTATAACTATTCGTTACTAAAACAACATTTATATGGTGCTTTCGAGTAACAATCTCTTTAAGACGATTATAATCGGATTCCTTATTGAAGGCCCATAATATATAACCCGGCTTTTTATTACTTGATAACTCTTGTGGTGCTTTCTTATTACCATAATATGAAGGGCTTAAAGTATCTTTATTAAAATCGATAAAGCTCCAAGCCCAGTTTTTAGCAGTTCCTGTAATGCAGATATGATTATAAGACATAAGCATTCACTTCCAAATAAAGATATTTTTAATAAAAGTAATTAAAAAGTAATGAAATTGTTTCAGATTTCTAATTTTGTTATTTCTTTGTTTTTTACTTGGTATATTGTTAGTTGGTTGTTGTATATCATTTCTTTTACCCAGCCATCTAAATCGAAGTCTTTTATTTCCTTTACTGAAACTATGTATTGAACATTGTATTTTTGTGTGGATTCTTTTAGTAGTTCGAAGAATGCTTCGAGGTTTTGTGTGTCTAGGTTGTGGTCCAAAAATGGATATGTGGTCTATATCATGCTGCAATATGCCCAAAGACAAATGCTGTTCTCATAACAAACGATAAAGATTTCAACAAGATAGCTGAAAGAGGTATTATAAATG
>CAZCHG010000093.1:0-901 GCA_964498465.1 uncultured archaeon
CTTTTTTGAAAGAGGTAAGGATTCTAATCATGAAAAATCTGGAATTATAATCACTCATCAAGGTCATATCTTGGATTTTGTTAATGCAGATTACGGAGCTGTCATCTACGATGGTAGAATTGTGTGCATAGGTGATCCATCAGACATACTAAAGCAAATTAGAAAGAACGGATATGAGAGGTGCCTAACGCGATGTCTAAGGGAAAGAAAGTAGATAACATGGATGAATTTCAGTTTAAGGAAGTTGGATTGGATTTCAGCAAAAAAACAAGCTCGGGAGCATTTTTCCAAGAAGACCTCACAATAAAAGAGCTCGTTAGCTTTTTGGATGGTATTGAAATTATGAGTATACAAGAAGCGATTAAAAGATATGACTGGGTTTTGGAGTATTTAGGAAAACCTTTCGAAGCAAATTTAGGTATGAAGATTAAAGTTAACCTGGATGATTTGACAGGGTATTTTATTAGGTCGTTACCAAACACAAGGGTTGATCTACCGGTTCAAATATGTTTTTACTTAAAAAATGTAAGGAGACAAAAAACCTACAACATGGTAGTCGTGGAAGAGGGATCTCAACTTAACATCATATCTGGATGCCTGTCACATCGAAATGCAACTGGTTCACATGTTGGTTCTACTGAGTATTTTATTAAGAGAAATGCTAAGTTGTCATTTACTATGATTCACAGTTGGAACCAAAATGTGAAAGCGATACCTAAAAGTGCAGCTCTAGTAGAAGATAACGCAACGTTCATTAGTAATTATATCGTTATTAATCCTGCCAGCCATATTAAGGCAAATCCAATGGCATGTTTAAACAGTAATGCGAGAGCTACGTTTAATAGCATAATTGTTGGATTAAAAGGGAGCTACATAGACCTAGGCGTCAAAGTTTTGCTAA
>CAZCHG010000093.1:911-2405 GCA_964498465.1 uncultured archaeon
TAGATTGCAAAGGGCTCATGCTATCTAATCACGGACAAATCCATGCAATTCCGGAATTAGAAGCTAGAAATCCTCATGTAGAGCTAAGTCACGAAGCAGCAATTGGGAAAATAGCTGATGAAGAGATTTTTTATCTAATGACGAGGGGTTTGAGTAGAGACGAAGCTACCTCAATAGTTGTTAGAGGGTTTATGGATGTGGAAATCAAAGGCCTACCTAAAGTGCTAAGGAGCGCAATTAAGGAAACACTAAGACTGGTTGAGAAAAGCTTATTTTGACATTTTAATTTTAATAAGATATTTTATAGCGAGGTTTTGGACAGTTTCTTTAACTTCATTTATTTTATCATGGAGATCTTCATATGATTCTAGTTCGGCAATCTTTCTCAGCTCCTTAACTCTTCTCAAGTAGGACATTATGGCATCCTTATAAATCGGGCATGTATAACACGCTGAAAAATTTGATTCCATGAACTTTATTTTATTGGAGATATTTTCAACATACCTAATTAAATCTTTTTCAAGTATTCGTTTTACAGAAGCACAATCAATACACTCTAAAGTCGTTGGATCAATACAGTTCTCACATACGAATCTATAGCATCTTGGGCATACACCTTTAGCCTTCTTCCCGCATATTTCACACTTTATTTCAGGGAGTACAGCCTTCATCATCGCATCGCTCAGCTACTGCCAGATTCATCATACAAGAAGTTTTTCTACGTAACGCAATATATTTTTGACGGTAAAATTCAAAAATTTATTAATTTTAAAGGAAGGTATTTATATATGAAGAAACAAATAATTATTACTTTAATTCTCCTATCTTCGGTACTGGTTAGATTCTATAATTTGGGTGACCCACCACTCTTCTTTGATGAGAGTATTCACTCAGTATTCGTAAATTCTGTTTTAAGAGGAACATACAAATATGATCCCGCTTATCATGGTCCCCTGCTCTTTTACTCAATAGCTCCGATCGTTTCGATTTTAGGAGAGAATGAGTTCTCACTTAGATTGGTCCCATCGATACTGGGCGTCTTATCGGTATTTGTTATAATCTTGTATAGAAAGTTTATAGGTAATTCATCGCTAATAGCTGCGAGTTTTGTGGCGGTCTCTCCTGTAATCGTAAATTACTCTAGATTTTGTAGAGCAGATATTTATCAGGTTCTTTTTACTTTACTATTTGTTTATTTTATCTTTAACTATATCTTTAATAAAAAATTTAATATTGAAAAAAGGGGTTACCATTTAATTTTGGCGTCTGTCTCCCTAGCACTATTTGCGTGTGTAAAAGAGACATTTTATCCTTTTTTGGTAATTTTCTTAGTTTTTTTTATTTTTGACTACAAAAAAATAAATCCGAGGGATTTTCTAATATCTGTCATTGTGTTCTTATCGATTTACCTCACTTTCTACACAAATTTTTGGAGACATACTGAGTTTTTGACAAATCTTTCAAACTTTCCGGCAATTAAAGCAATAAACTATT
>CAZCHG010000093.1:2415-4479 GCA_964498465.1 uncultured archaeon
TCAACATGAAATAGCTAGAATTTCAGGGCCTTGGTATTACTACCTTGAAATACTTTTACTTTACGATCTTCCTGCTTTTATTTTGGCTATTTTTGGAGTATTTTCGTCATTAAGGGAGAAGAACGAATTTAAGTCTTTTCTGGTTTATTGGTTTATAGCCAGCCTAATTTTTTTCTCTTACATGCAAGAAAAGGTTCCTTGGTTGGTTATACATGTTGAGGTACCAATGTTTATAATTGCAGCAGACGCGATCGAGAAAATTAGAGTAAGGAAAATAAAATACGCTTCTCTCATTTTTACGTTTCTGTATTTAGTTTATGGTTGTTTGGCTATAAATATTGTAAATCCTGTTAATCCTGCGGAACCAGCACTTTATATGCCTACACAATATGATGTCAGAGAACTTGTTTCAACATTTGATAAAAATGATACAATATATGTCTTTACTACAGTTGGAGAATACTGGCCTCTTGCTTGGTACTTAAAGGGATATAGAGCTTATTACTTTACCTCTGGGGTAGATAATATAAAATATTGGAAAGCTAAAATAATAATTTCTAATATGACGAATTCAGTGAAGATAGTGCGTGGAAATTGGAGAGTTGATAAGATGGTAGTTAGATGTTGGTCTTTTTGGACGAATCCAAAGATTGAAAGGATTCCAAATTTTATATTAAAGCGCGAACCGTTCTCAACAGTTGACTGTATGAATTTTACGGTGTTTACTCGTAGCGGGTAAGGAAACTAGAGGAATTATGGATGGTTCAAAATTTTCTGTTTAGTTCTCTCTAGCAATATTTAAATTCACAAGACAGAGTTGAAAGGGATGAAAGAAGATAGGTTTGTTATCAAAAGAAGTGGTTATCCCTCAAGAGGAGAGATCGTTATCGGAACGGTTAAGAGAGTTCTAGACTTTGGAGCCTTCATTTCATTAGATGAATACGATAATAAAGAGGGTATGGTCCATATCAGTGAAGTCGCGTCGGGTTGGATTAAAGATATTAGAGAACATGTAAAGAAAGGGCAGAAAGTGATATGTAAAGTATTGAATGTTAACCCAAAAAGGGGACACATAGATCTATCAATAAAAGATGTAAATGAAAGACAGAGGCGAGAAAAACTTCAAGAATGGAAAAATGAAATAAGAGCATTTAAATGGCTGGAAATTATAGGCGAAAAGCTTGACATTCGCGGTGACGAACTCCAGAAGATAGGTAAAAAGTTGATTAAAGAATTCGACTCGATTTACCCTGCCTTTGAGGAAGCTGCGTATGAGGGTTATGAAGTACTGGTGCCAATTGTGGGAGAGGAATTTGCTAAAGAAATGGCAGAAATAGCTAGAGAGAACATTAAACCAAGAAGAGTTAAAGTTAGAGGTTATTTTGAGCTAAAGTGCTTAGCCTCTGATGGAGTTGAAAGAATAAAGAAAGCCCTCTTAGAGGCAGAAAAAGCTTTAGTTAATGGAATAAATCTGAAAATAGAGTATGTGGGCGCACCAAGATATAGAATCGTAATTGAAGCGGACGATTACAAAACTGCCGAATCTATTCTTAAAAAAGTAACCAGCAGAGTCTTAAAAACGATAAAAAAATTAGGTGGAGAAGGAAACTTCGTTAGGGAAGCTATATGAAAGTATTAATGCGTAAATGTAGAAGTTGTGGTAGGTACACTTTGCAAAATATATGTCCAGAATGCGGGGAGAAGACCTTTATGCCGATACCACCAAAGTTTTCACCTGAGGACCCATATGGAAAGTATAGGAGAAAATTGAGGAGAGAAGTGGGATTCTTTAGCTTTAGGAGGTGATACAATGCTTAAAAAAGTGGATGTGAGATTCATAAGGTTTCCAGAAGACGTCGGTCTTAAAGAACCTGTATTCATTGAGGGATTACCCGGGATTGGTCATGTTGGAAAATTAGTGGCGGACCACCTTGTAAAGGAACTAAAAGCTGAAAAAGTTGTAGAGATTTATTCTTACTATTTTCCGCCCCAAGTTATGGTTCAAGAAAATGGGACAATAAGAATGCCAAAGAATGAAATATACGCTTGGAAATCCAATGGAGA
>CAZCHG010000094.1:0-4447 GCA_964498465.1 uncultured archaeon
GAGTGTACAGCAATTGGTATTGAAAAGTACCCTATTCCAGCAAACATATCCACTACAACTTCTCCATCCTTAACTATTCTTGCCATTCTTGCCCTTTCAGCTTGATTGCCTAAACTATACATTACCTTTGTTACATCGAGCTTAAACAGACATTTATTCTCCCTGTGAATAGTTTCACTTCCACTACCAGCTATACACTCAACCTTTGGCTTTCTTATCATACCTTCCTTTCCAAAGTCTCTCCAAACAGATTTACAGTGTGGATGCAAGTCGAGTAGAACTTCTCCTATTTTAAACTTGTACTTTTCGAGTTTTTCGTGTATTTTTATAATAATTATATCTCCTATTATTTTATACCTTTTAGGTGCAAATCTTAGGAGATCATGTGGTATAATTCTTTTTAGTGCATCTGTAATATTTTTTGGTCTTGAAAAAACTGGATTCTCCTGCTCAATTATTTCATATTCTTTAAAATGATCAATAAAATCATCATAAATCGGAATTTCAACAAATTCTCCTTTTCTAACAATTAATCTTGTTTTATCCTTCGCACCGATTTTTTCAGCGTATTTTCTTACCTCTTCCGCTTTCTCTTTCGGAACCCTTACAGCTTTCATTTTGCTCAACTAAAACCAGGTAATACGCAAATCTTATCCCTCAGTTTAATAAATGAAACCTCTTCACCCAATTTTAGCTCAAAATTTGGTTTCTCAGCAATTTTCACTTCATTTGTTTCTGGATCTAAAATTTCTACTGTGTAATTGTCCATGTTAACAACAATTCCCTTTAGAATTTCGTCCTTTCTAGCTAGTAGCTTTGGAGATTTCAAAGTTTTTGTCGTACCATCGGTTGTAATAATCTTCCCCAACCTTCTATTAACAACTATTCCAATTTTTCCTTCATCTTCGACTACATCTCCCTCAAAGTACTCTGGTAATCTAACTAAATACGTGAATCTGAAGATATCTCTCCCATCCTTTCTTCCTGCTAATTTCTTGGATTCTTTTATTATTCCACCAAGTTTTTCAACTATTTTTCTTGAAACTTTCTTTCCAATATTTCTGTCTCCAAAGTAGTAATCTACTCCTTCTTTTTTCTCTTCTATTTTTGTTATAAACGCCTTTGGATTCTCAATTTCTCTATTTAACGTTTCATTGATTATTGCTTTTATCTCTTCTAACTCGTTTGCACTTACACTTCTATTTTCTGCTCTAATTTGTAATATAGCTTCATAATAAGATCCAGCTTCTCTACTACACTTTAAACATAATTCTCTATTTATTCTAAGCTCAAATTGCTTGTAAATTTCAACTTTCTCTTCATTCATGAATTTTCCAATTATTTTCATTACGTATTTATTATTGGATCCAGTTAAATCTATTTCTTCAACATCTAAATCAGGATGAACCATCAATTTTGATTCAATCTCGTACCAAAGAGCATCTTTAAATTCCATTTTTTTCCATTTACCGCTAAATTTAAAAAATCTGCATCTTGGACAAGTTGTAAGCTTTATAATGTTAGGTAAGCTTACAACTTCCTCTCTTTCCAAATAACATTTTGCACAAAGCGTTCCTTTCTTTATTTCTTTACCACATAAAACGCATCTCACAATGATCAGGATAGAAGGAAAAAGTATAAAAAAATATTTCCTAGAACTTTCATTATAGTTTCCGGAGGTAAAAAATGCTTAATTCAACTCAAGTTCAAGTAATGGGTAAAAACATAACTCTGCCTGTTTTTTTGGAGCAAATTGCATTAAAGGAGCATATGAAAGTTATAGAGCATATTTTAGCACTTAATTTGAGAAATCAAATAACAGTGATGTTTACTTCTCATAGAGTTGAGTATCTTCCAATATTTGAGGAAATTGCAAAAAAGAATGACATAATTGTACTCGAAGAACCTAAAAATAAAGCCTTTATAGATTTTTTAAATGATAAAATTACTGCTGATGAATACGTATCGTCTTTGAATACGACTTTTCCCGTTTACACGTTTTACGAGGCTTTGTTATTAAAAAAACTTTACCATAATGGAAAAATTATAATGCAATCCGAACCTTACCTAGAAATACTTGAGAGAATTTATTCAAGTATAATCGATGGAAAGGTTTCAGATGATCCAGAGATAAAGATGATCAAAACTATAGAGGGAAAGTGCACAGAGAAACTAATAAAATATCATGAGAGTTTTTTAAAAGGTGACTTTGATGAGATGGTGCAGCGTACTATTGAATTCTCAAAAGCTGATGCTCAAAGATTTAAAGTTAGGGACTACATGAGAGCTAAGGAAATCGTAAAAATAGCTGATAAAACAGATAAAAAATTACTTGTTGAAGCAGGGCAGATTCATGTTTTGTTACCCGAATACATAAAAAGGCTATCTGGAAAAGATGTAGATGTTATTTCCATACCCGAAATAGCGGCAAATTACTGTGGAATAAAAATGATAGACAATCCTGGAAACGAATTAACAAAGATATTTATTCTTAATAAGAAATGTAACGAAGAAAATTTAAAATTACTAGCTGCAAGGGGTCTGATTTATATATCAATGATTAGCAAGACTGAAATGTTACCATCAAGAGATAAACCATTTCCTCATTTATTAGAGGAAACAAAAATTGCTGAATTTGCTTATTCTTTGAGTTATGATGAGTGTAAAAAGAAGTTTTTTGAAATATGGAGGAAGAAAAAAGAATAAAGGTTGAAAAATTTGGATTCATAAAAAGAAAAGTTAAAGATTTCATAAACATAGACCCGATACAAACTGGCGGTAAGCTTACAGAAGAAGCTAGAAAAGCTTTGCTGGAATGGGGAGACGGATATAGTATATGCGATTTTTGCATGGGAAAACTTGAGGATATAAAAACTCCACCGATCTCAGATTTTATAAATGATGCGTTACCAGCTTTTTTAGATTGTGACATAGTAAGAATTACAGCTGGTGCCAGAGAAGCCAAATTCATAGTCATGCATAGCCTAGCGGAAAAGAATGGCTGGGTAATAGCCGACGAGAATGCTCATTACACAACATATCTAGCTGCCGAAAGATGTGGCTTGAATGTTAAGTTCGTACCAAGTACAGGATATCCAGAGTACAAAATAATTGAAGAAAAGTATGCTGATGCAATAGAAGACTGTAAAAGAAAAGGAGAAGTCGTACTTGCTGTGCTTACATACCCTGATGGAAATTATGGTAACTTTCCCGATGTAAAAAAAGTCAGCAAAATCTGTAGGGAATATGACATTCCACTACTGTTAAACTGCGCTTACAGTATAGGTAGGATGCCAATAAGCCTAAGAAAATTAAAAGTAGACTTTGTTGTAGGAAGTGGTCATAAATCAATGGCTTCTGCCGGACCAATTGGTTTACTTGGATTTAATAATGAGTATGAGAGTATAATTCTGAGAAAATCAAACAAATATAGGAACAAAGAAATAGAGTTGCTTGGATGTTCTGTCAGAGGAGTAGCTTTAATGACCTTAATTGCATCCTTTCCAAAAGTTGTCGAGAGAATTAAAAAATGGGATGAAGAAGTAAAAAAAGCCAGATGGTTTTCATCTGAAATGGAGAAAATGAACATAATTCAACTTGGAGAGAGACCGCACAACCATGACTTATTAAACTTTCACGCCGAAAATTTATACTCAATTTCTAAAAAAGTAAAAGATGGAAGATTTTTTCTCTATAAAGAACTTAAAAGGAATAAAATACATGGTATAAAACCAGGAAATACAAGATTTTTTAAGCTTTCAACTTACATGGTGAGTAAGGATGACCTAGAAAAGGTACTTGAGGTTTTCAGAGGGATACTAGAAAAGTATAAGTCATATATTGAATGATATTGCCGCTATTTTTCATGCAATCTTCTTTTGAACTCATACATAATTATTGCTCCAGCAACAGAAAGATTTAAACTGTTTACATTACCAAATCCTTCTGTTTTTGCAATAAAGTCACATTGCTTTTTTATTGGCCTAGAAATACCCTTATCCTCTCCTCCAATGACTATAGCTACTGGTGGAGACAAATCCACATTTTCTAAAGGTTCTCCATCCAAATCTGCGAAAACTACCGTGATTCCATATTTCTTTATTTTCTTTAAAACATTTACAATATTTTCAACTCTTGCTATGTCTAAGTGAAAAACCGCCCCTGCAGAGGTTCTTGCAACGGTATCATTTACCTGTACGCATTTTCTATTAGGTATTACCACCCCAGCACACCGCTCTGACTCTCCGCTACTTTCATAACTTTTGATGTATGCGTAGCGGAGAGTCTTCCCGTCTCAGCTCATCGACGGGCTTTCGGGGGGAACGGGACTCCCCACATTTATCTTACTGTAGCTCCGCCCTTTCGGGCTTACCTTTTCTCTTACCACCCGTCCCACATCCCGAGCGGAGCTAATTTAGCATTAAACTCCCTCCTTTATAAGAGTTTC
>CAZCHG010000095.1:0-4436 GCA_964498465.1 uncultured archaeon
GCGAGGCTGAGGGTATGCACAAACTTCCCTGCTAAGAATTCTTGCCCTTTAGGGCGGGAGGAGGTCAAATTTATCTGTCAAGTCTCCAGGAATAGTAAAGTTGATAAATAGAATTAAATTTTTAGGATTATTTTATTTTTTAGTTTTTATAATAATTAAATTCAAAATATAAACAAGAAAAAAATTAAAACCTCAAAAGATGTTGTAAAAAAGTTGTAATTAAACCAGCAAATAGCTAGGGGTTCAGCGGACGTAGTCTTTTATAGATACACGTCCGCTTTGGGACACATCACCCTTAAAGGGCTTGTCCCCATTCAGGGTTAACCCCTTTTCTCCTTTCGAGAAGAAAAACCCCACATCCTTAGCAATCGTCATATCTCCTCTCATGAGGTTTCGACGCTTCAGTCACGGGCTAAATTTATTTAAGGAGGGAGATATGAATGTATTGTGGTTGCAGAGTATCTATCAATATCTACGAAAATTGTTACTGCTCCGCAAGGCTCGAAATAATACACATTAATGAACATTTGTTTAAATTTTATGGGTAAAAAATTATGTATTTTATTAGTGTAATTATACCGGTATACAATGAAGTTAATAGGCTAGAAAATGCTGTTAATAGGGTTGCCACTATTTTAAAGGATATTAGTAAAAAATATCAAATAATAATCGCAGAGGATGGTTCTACTGATGGTACCGACATTCTTGCATCCAATCTTGCAAAAAACAATAAAAGAATTATACACATTCATTCAGATAAAAGATTAGGTAGAGGTAGATCAATAGAAAACGCTGTAAAATTTGCAAAAAGCAGGATTATAGCTTATATTGATGTTGATTTAGAGGCTAAGCCAGAGTTTTTAAAAAGCCTAGTGAAAGCCGTAACTGAGGAAAACTATGATATTGCTATAGGATCCAGATTTGCAAAGGGCTGTAAAGTAAAAAGATCTTTTCTAAGAACCTTATTATCAGTTATATACAACAATCTAGTCAGAATAATACTTAAATCAAAAATTAAAGATCACCAATGCGGTTTAAAAGTGTTTAAAAGAGATGTTTTAAAAAGAATAATGAAATACACTTCAGATAATCACTGGTTTTGGGATACAGAAACTTTAGTGTTATCTCAGATATTAGGGTATAAAATTAAAGAAGTTCCAATAGTCTGGATTGAAGAGAAAAGAGATTCCAAAGTAAAAATACTCAAAGATTCCATAAATATGTTTATTAACGTTTTCAAACTTAACAAAAGAATTAAAACACAATTCTCTTCTAGGTGTTCCTAAATGCTTTTTTTGGTTGGACTTGGATTGTGGGATGAAAAAGATATCTCAATCAAAGGATACGATATTGTACTCAATGCAGATGAAGTTTACATTGAATTTTACACATCAAAACTTCTTGGCACTAGCTTAGAAAAGCTAAAGAAGTTCTTTAAAAAAGATGTAAAAGTTCTGAAAAGAGAGGATTTAGAAGAGAGGTGTTATGAGATAATAAATAAAGCTAAAATTAAAAACATTGTAGTATTAACACCAGGAGATCCAGTTATTGCCACTACTCATCTTTCTCTCAAACTTGAAGCTAAAAAAAGCGGAGTAGATACAAAAATAATACATTCTGCGGGAATAACCAATGCAATTTATTCCCTCACCGGTTTACACGTCTATAAATTTGGCAAATCAGCCACAATTTCATATCCTTACAAAAACATTATTTCAAGAGTTCCAATTGAGACTATAAAGAAAAATCGTGAAATTAATGCCCATACAATACTATATCTTGACCTACATCCAAAACCTATGACAATAAAAGAAGGTATAACTTTATTGGAGAAAGTAGACGATGATAATATATTAGAAAATTGCTATGGTGTAGGAATAGCTAGGGCTGGAAGTGATAAACCCGTAGTTAAATGTGATAAAATAAAAAAATTAAAAAACTATGATTTCGGGCCACCTTTACACTGTCTCGTTGTTTTGGCTCCAAGACTTCATTTTTTTGAATTTGAGTATCTAAAAACCTTCGCCTCTGCACCAGATGAACTAGAATCTTTTGTAGACTAACATACAGCTTTTGATAATTTCATTCCTGTGACAAAAACTTAGCAAAAAAAATCTAAATTTATAATTTAAATAACGCTTGCAAATTTTAACTCGCTGCAATTGGTTGTTATTTTTAAGTATGGGAAAAACTATGGTTCCTTTCCTCTTTTTATAAAATCGTTGCTTGCAAAAACCTTGCTTTTCAAAACGGGATACGCAAGGAGGTGGCGGAGGGGAGTTGTTGGTAGTTTTAAATACTTTGAATTCCTGCAAAAAAGATGAAAAGTTTCCGATGAAGTCCCATTGCGGGAAAAAGATTGCAACGTTAGCCCATCGGATAAAGAGTTCGATGGGATGGGGCTGTTGTGGGCCAGCCCTTAAACTCCCGCATGAAGCTTTGCCGTGAAGACGATGAAAAGGAAGAAGCTCCGCACTTCAGTGCGGGGTAGCTCACATCTAACTGCATGGATGCTAAAAACCTTCCCTATGAATTAAGCAACTTTTACGTAAATTTACATGCGCTATAAGTCAAAAATTTTTATCATAACCTTAATTAAGCTTAAGGATGTTAAAGTAGTTTAACAAAAATGAAACCCATTGGAAGAATATTTGGAGAATCTACAGCAAACGAATTTAGTTTTGTCATTTTTGATCTAAAGGATGTCAAGAAAGGTGACTACATAAAAGTATGGAATGAAGTAGATGGATGGATATTAGCCCAAGTTGTTGAAGTAAAAGCAATATCAAATCTAAACAGATACGATGTTTTAGAGGGTAAAGAAACTGAGAAAGAAGTTTACATTGGTAAAGCTATTGTTATTGGTAAAAGGGAGAAAGGCGTACTAAAAGTTCCAAAAACACCTTTTTCTCCAGGAGAGGATGTCTTTAAGGCTGATGAAAAACTTATTATTGATGCCTTAGGCCTAAAAAAGGATGGAATATATCTAGGTTTACTTGAGGATACTTCTATAAAGGTTAAACTAAATGTAAAATCCTTTGTTGAAAAACACTGTTGTATATTGGCTAAAACAGGTAGTGGAAAAAGTTACACCGCCGCTGTTATAATAGAAGAGCTAATTGAAAGAAATGTACCTCTCTTAATAATAGATCCTCACGGTGAGTACTTCTCCTTAAAATTCCCAAACGATAAACCCGATGAACTTGAAAAAATGAAAATTTTTGACATTAGTCCAAAAGGTTATTTTGACAGGGTAAAGATATTAACCACTCCAAATTCCCCATTTGCTCATGAATCAGATGGTATACTAAGGCTTGATGGGAGAAATTTATCTGCTGAGGAGATTATAAAGCTAACAGGTATAACCAGCACAAACTTGCAGGCAATGCTTTACAGAGTCATAAAGAAACTAAAGGAAAGAGGTAAAGATTACACAATAAGAGATATAATAACCGAAGCTGAAAAAATTAAGCACAACAACAAATGGATGCTAATTGGTCACCTTGAAAAAATTGCAGATTCTGGACTTTTTTCACTTAGGCCAACCCCAATCTCCTCTTTGCTTGAAAAAGGAAAAGTAACCATATTAGATTTTAGGGGTGTTCCTCCAGACCATCAAGATCTTATAGTCTCAAAAATTTGCTCAAGAATATTTGAGCTAAGAAAAATAGGTAGAGTTCCTCCAGGAATGATTGTAATAGAGGAAGCACACAACTTTATACCAGAGAAAGGGTTTGGAAAAAGAGTATCCACTCAAATATTAAGAACTATTGCAAGCGAAGGTAGAAAATTTGGATTGGGTTTAATGGTAATAAGTCAAAGACCTGCTAAAGTTGATAAAAACGTGATTAGCCAATGCAACACGCAGATAATTCTAAAAATAACAAATCCCAATGATATAAATGCAATTAAAAAAAGCATAGAGGGTTTAACAAATGAAATGATCAGCGAAATAAGAAGACTAAGTATAGGTTCCGCTATAGCTGTTAGTCCTGAACTTGAAAAACCTATGCTTGTAAGAGTTAGAGTTAGAAAAAGCGGAGGAAAGTCAATACCTCCAGAAAAAAGTAAAATTGAAAAAGAAAAAAAAGTGATTAAAAAGGAAGGGAAAAAAGAAGCTAAAAAGAGTTTCTTCAGAAAGATATTTGGTCTTTAAAAATTGTTTTTTTTCTTTTTTATGAGACTGTAAAGGTTGCCCCGGCTTATGCCTGGAAACCGACCCACCGGCTCGGGCTTTAGTGACCGCGGGCTGAACGGCTCGCCCTTTCGGGCTTGCCGCTTACACCCCGGTCCTATCAAACTCGTCTTCTACGAGCGCCCTTATGGGCGGCTCTTTTCGGGGACGGTTTCAGGCTTAGATGCTTTCAGCCTTTAACCGCGCGGCGCGTAGCTGCCCGGCGATGCCCTGCCGGACAACCGGTGGACCAGTGGCGCCG
>CAZCHG010000096.1:0-4329 GCA_964498465.1 uncultured archaeon
ACCACTCGAGTTTTACTTCGGAATAGGATAGGGGAAAAGCAGTGAGTGAGGTGGGAGGGTTAAGTTTGATTGTTATAGGTCCAACTATATTTGAGGGTTTTGATTCTGGGACGCCCGATTTATATGTGGTAACTTTAAACCAATAACTTTTACCTACATCAACATCCACATCAGTTAAAATCCCATATCCCCGTTTCAATGAACCTCCTGTTCCAACCCATTTGCAATGCGAGAAATTGACTCCATCTGTAGAATAATATAAGTGAAATTTCTCCTCAAGATTGGAATTATCAATGAAGCTTAATGTAATTTTATCTTCATCCCAAACTTTTGCTGTCAAATTTGAAGGAGGATTGAGTTTACCGTAGACTTTAACTATGCGGAGATGTCCTACGTCCCACGGACAAGCCAAATGGAAGAACGATTGCCCTGTTTCGATAACATTGAAAAGTTTTACGCTATTATAATATGCAGGATAATTTGCCTCCCTATGTTTATGACCAGCAAACCAGTATAGCACATTATTTCTGTGAGGCTCGATAGCTGATGCTATATTAGAGTAATCACTGCTTTTGAAACAATCTTTTTCAGTGGAAAAGGGATGATGCGCAAAGATAAGAACATTAGAATTATTTTTTGCATGATCAACCAGCCAATTATAATTGCCACCGGTGCCATAATAAACGAAAGCCTCCTTACGCTTTCCACCATTTCTACAAAAATCTAGACACAGAAAGTAATGACTTTCGAATGGAAATGTGAAATCTTCAAAGTAATACGTATCTCCAACTGGAACAGATGCCTTTTTCCAACTCCATAGAATGGAAGCTAATTCGGAATACTGTGGAGAAAAAGTATCATAGAAATTCGTTTCATTTGTGTAGCAATCATGATTTCCTCGCAAGGGGACATAAATTGTATTGTTTGATTCTAAATTTTCGAGAATTGTTTTAGCAGTTGATAATTGTGTACTTCCACCTCCTTCCGTTAAGTCCCCTGTAACCAGTATAAATTTAATGTTATAAGTTGAAGCTATACTTTTTAAATATTCTACAAGAATTCCTAATTCAACTTTAGTGTTTATATCTACCCAATGCGGCCAAGGAGTGCACCAGTAAATGCGTTTTGTAGGGACATGCGGATCAGTCAAAATAGCAAAAGAATAAAGCCAAACACCGCTTCCTATACTATCAATATGGACTTTATATAATTCCAGAATCAACGGACTAGTGGCGGAAGAGAAGTAATAACTAATTAATTGGTCTTCGTACTCTCCACCGTATCTTATAGTGAGAAGAACGAAACCCTGACCCTCAAAAGTGAGATTAAAGGTCACCCCTCTTTCGGTGGATATATTTCCGTCAGCTTCCGCACAAAGATTACCATTAATATCGAAAATTTTTATATTACCGTCTGTAACAATACACACAGGTCGGACTTTTACAGTGAATCGATAACCAAAACTCAAATTACTAATAAAAAGAAGGAACAATATAATAAGTTTCTTCATTTTAACCTCCAATTCAATTGAGATACAACAGCAGCATAAGTAACCCATTTGACTTCCTCATATGCGCTAAAATAAAACAGTTGTTTACCAATCTCGAGTGATAAACTTCCAATAATGCCTGTTCTTATCCCATATTTAACTTCAAAGTCCCTTCTTTGAGATTCATCCCAAAGTAGGTCTCTAATTAGAATTACTCCAAACTGTGAGAATAGGCTTAAATGTATTTTATCCATCGCTGTTTCGAAAGAACACCTAACAGGTAACACTCTGCTCCCTCCATGGAATATCTCCACAAGACTTATTCCTACTCTAAGATTGCTGTGTTTTAATGGAAAAAAATAAGCTATTTCAAGTAATTTGTAAGAATAAGCTATCATTAAATACTCATTCATAAAACTAAAGATTAGTGGACAAGAATCGGGTCGTCCATAAATTATCGGAAGATATGAGCCTTCAATTAAAATAAACTCGTCAGGCTTAATGAAGGCATTTAAAAGCAACAAAAGCATCACACTTAAATTCAATTTTGCCTCCTTTTTTCTGCTTTTATTGTTAAAACTCCTATTGAATAAACTATGCTTAAAGAAAATGTTAAAGTTCCTAATGGACTTTCACCGAGGAAAGAATGTTCTATCGATGCTTCAGCTCCTAATTTTGTAGGACCTATCTTATGAGAGAAGCCAAAAATTAAAGAGGTAGTATATGGCCAATTTGCGCAGTGGATGCTTCTGCATAAAGCTATATAAGCCTCGATTTTCTTATTTGTTACTTTCCTTGGGAAAACTTTACCTACATATATGATAGAAGCTGAGCTGTATGGTCCAAAGTCAAAGGGCGGTTGATCAGGGTCAATGCCTATCATTTTCAAATATGCTATACCTCCAAAAAAGTGGTGAAAATATATCTTGCTTATAAAGTATGTTAACTGCGGAGAATGCTCTATGTGGGGCAGAATTTCTGTTGAAAAAGTGTATATCGAAAAGTTGCTTTCAAACCATGTAACTTCCAATTTAATCGGTGATATACTATCAGCTGAACACATTATTAAGAAAATAATCTGTCTCATTGTTTTATTTTATAATCTTTTAAAATCCTCCCCTCCCCCTCGATACTAAACTGCTTTACAATACCTACACTTGGAGCGACCCATAATGTAGTGCATAGCTTTTCTGAATCTCCCTCCACGAAATAAAAATTTAACTTATAACAAGTAAACGTAACTATGGATACTGAAACAGTTTCCTTTGATTCGACTTTCACCCTAAACCTTTCGCCGTAACGCCAGCATTTACCTACTTCTAAAGGGGTCACTAGTAGAGTACAAGGGTAACTTTGCCCTAAAAAGTACACAAGCACGGTATGTCCTTCTTTCTTTAGGAAGAAAAGCTCTTTTGACGTCTTATAAACATAAGTATAGGGTTCTTTAAAAGAAGATGTTCCTGAAATAACACATGTGTCTATAAAGGTGCTATCGCCTTGTTTAACCTCGTAAACCCACATATTACCTACAGCAAGCGGAAAATAATCTTGTGCGGTTAAATTTGCACATATGAATAACACAAGAACCGAAAATCCCCATAGTGAAAGTTTACAGGTTTTTATTGGAATTAAACTTCCCATCCTTTCCTCCTCATCATAAATTTTAACTTAATTATTTTTGTGTCAAGAGAAAAGTTGAGAAATTTTGAGCTGTTGTATTTTCTTACTATAAGGAATGGATTTTTATCATAATCCCACTCTATTTTCAATATTCGCTCAACGATTTGATGTGCTTTTAAATCATTAACAGGATAGAAATAAATGGGCTGGCATTTTACGGAATCGGAAAATGCAGAAGCATGTCCCTTATCATCAATTGCCCTAACCTTAAAGTAATACTCTTTGTGATAATCAAGGTTATCAACAATTGCACAGGTAGTATCACTAACGGTATCAACCTGCCAGTTATTACTCATAACCTCTTTATGCCATATTTCGTAACCTGTGTTCTTTCGAGAATTATCGCACCATGTTAATTTTACACTGCTGTAATCGATGGCTTTTACTGCAAAATTAGTTGGCTTTAATAAAAATACAGGAAGGTCAATTTTTACTATGTTTGAGTAATGTGAAAGTGCATCCACATTCTCTTTGTAAGCTCTTACCTCAAATTTGTATTCATGCCCTGTTTCAAGTGTAATATCGCGCTGAATATAATAATCCCTCTTCCACGAATTAGGCGTAGGGATAGTAGTGAGCAATGTAAAATCACCACCATCGACTGAATAATAAATTTTCCAGTGAGATTCAAGATTTGAATTGTCTTTCCATTGCAAACGAATTCTGCCAGCCTCTGGGTCAAGAATCTGTGCAGTCAAATTCGAAGGAGGGTTGAGTTTGCCGTAGACTTTAACTATGCGGAAAGAAGCTTCATCTTGCGATACCCATTCTGAACCTCCGTAAAAACATTGACCCGTCTCGATAACTTTGAAAAGATGTATTCCATTTCTTTCAGCAAAATCTTCTCTATCTTTATGGGTATGTCCAGCGAACCATCCTAATATATTCGGGTAATAATTATATTTAATTAAGGAGTCCGCTATCCTGTTATAGTCTTCAGCTGAAAAAGAATCCCACCACCATAAGAATTCTCCTGTTTTTCGAAATGGATGGTGTGCAAATATTAAAACATTCTTTTTATTAACATGATTCATTAACCATTCATAATTACCCCCGTTTCCCCACAATACTTTTGCAGTGAAATTCCGATTATCAGAATAATCATGATGACTAAAATCTAAACAGAGGAATTTTTTGTCTTCAATTTCAAAATAAAAATC
>CAZCHG010000097.1:0-4286 GCA_964498465.1 uncultured archaeon
TCTGGCAAAGTTGCATCAACTAAAGGTGTTGCAAACGAGATGTGCTTTTCCGACTTTTGACTCAGCAATAAAACCAAGGAGTCCAGTTCTTCTTTGTTAAGCTTAACATTGGTTGGTAAGCTCCCGTACTTCTTGTGAAACACATAAATAGGTATGTCATAGCCATCACAGGAGATATCTTCAAGATTTGGGTCCAAGAGTAAATTATCTATAGGTCCATAACCGAAAAAGTCCCTAAACAAGTAATAAAGTATTTTTAAAGTTAGCTCACTTTCTAATCTTAAAGCATACTCATCTAAAACTTCATCTAAGCATTCAAGCAATGATCTAATTTTGACGTGCTCATCTTCAATCCTAGTATCTTTTAGGACTAATCTTCTTCTAACGTCCTCATAGATAAAGTTAAGTAACTCTACTTCATCTTGTGCTATACCTGGCTCAATTAAATGGTAAAATAATTCTAAAGTTTCGACATTTTTTCTTATTTGAACTTTTGAAAAATTTGGTATTATCCAGTAATCATCAATGATATCTATTTTTTCATCCTCAACTTTGTCCATTAGTCCAATCTTAGCTCTACTACTTTCTTGAATTTTCAACAAAGCTTTATAATGTTCTGGTAACTCGATCATTTTCTTTTTAATTTTTATTTGAAATCCTTTAAAAATTTTTTACAAAAAAGCCAATTTCAAACTAACTTACTAATAATTTTAAGTTTTGAAGTGCAGTTTCATAATTTCACTCCAAGGGGCAACCAGTAAGTTCTGATAACTGTTCTAAGCTCATAACTCCGTATCTTATTGTCCCATTTATTTCAAATGCAGGCACTGCAGTTATATTCTTTGCAGCGCATATGCTCGGATAAATATCGCATGGTACATAAATTTCATAGTAATATACCCCAAGAATTTGCCTTTGAAGTTGACAAAAAGTGCAATTTAAAATTCCGTAAAATCTGACACCCTTTGATTTTAAACATTCTATAAAGTTTTTTCTCTTTTGTAACTCATCAATAGCCTTATTTAAGGATAAAGGATTTTGAATAAGATAGTTACTGTCCTTCGTTACATATATTTCTTTAAATGATCCGTCAATTTTGAATATAACTTTGTATAACCCTGCTTCTTCAGTAACTGCAGATATTTCAACAATTGCATTTGGATAGGCTAATTCAAGATACTTTTTTACTTTCTCCTTGACTTCTTCTTGACTTTTCTTCTCAGATTCTAGACTGAAATGATAACTCAAGGCAGTTGCTGCATTGGTTACTATCAGAATTGCAATTACGATGTACAATGCTTTTACTTTTTCCATAACTTTCCTTCCTTAGTTTTAAAACATAAGCTTTGCGTATATTTATTTTACAATTTTAATGTAAAATTAATTATAATTTCTTTAAAAATATTTTTGACTTTCTTAAGTACTTTTTAGCCATTTTCCAACACCAAGCTACATCTCCAACTCTTTCCAAGCTATGACTGTCACTTCCAATCGAGTATTTCACTCTAACTTTAGCTGCAAGTTCAAGTGTTTCTAGAGGAGGAGCCATGTGTAAAGAATTCAACTCCAGTGCCACGTCATTTTCTTTTAATAAATCAAGTACTTCAAGATCCTCTGTTTCAATTCTTCCATTTAAACTACAAAACATTTGAGAGTGAAAATGCGATAGGATATCTATTTCATTCTTTCGTAAGCAGAGCTTAATTCTCCTATAATACTCATCTGATGGTAAAACTTCATGAATTGCTACTAAAATTAAATCAAAATCCAACTTTGGCTTCAATATTTCTCCATTAGCACATATTCCGCACTCTATACCACTTAGTATCTCTATATCGTATTTAGATTTTGCTTTCTCTATTTCTAGTTCTCTTTTTCTAGCTTTTCTCTCATTTAGTCCGCGTTTATGTTCTAGAGAGTGGTCTACTATTGCTATAACCTTTAATCCCATTTCTTTTGCTTTTTTGGCTATTTCATCAATACTAGCTTTTCCATCTGAGAAATTAGAATGTATATGCAAGTCGTACAAAATTCTCAACCTCTTTTATTCATGTTTAAACTGTAAAACTGCAGATAACTTCTTAAAACCTGGATATAAAATGTAAAGTATCATTCCAAGAATAATTAGGTAAGCTACGCTATGGAAAAGCATTGTTATCAATATCACTAATCCAGCTAGTGTAAGTATCCCCTTTTTTCTAACTTTTGGATAATTAATATCACTTATCATCAAGAACGATAAAAGCAGAATTGTTATTAAGATTAAAATCGCATCAAATTTAAGTAACACCTCAGATGCTAATATTAAAGCGGATACAGTTATCGGACAACCCACAAAATCTTCCCTTTCAAGAACGTTAAATCTAGCCAGTCTTAAAACTCCTGTAAGAAGATAAAGGGATGATGCAAAAATAAACATCGAATTTATTCTGGATATAAGAATTGCTGGATACACACCAAAAGATACTATATCAGACAAAGAGTCTAAATTTTTCCCAAGTAGACTTTTCTCGGTATTCTGAGCTATTATTCCATCAACACCATCCATAATTGCAGCAAGATAAAGAAGAGATATTGAAGTATTTATTTCATTTGAGAATAAAAAATATATAGCTAGGAATCCAAATACCATGTTCAAAAACGTAAAATAATCAGCAACCTTTATGTCCTTTAGAATTGTAAACACAAACTTCACCCATTAACATTTGTCAAGCTTTATAGCTAAAGTCTGTCCAGCTTTAACTTTTTCACCAACCTTTTTTGTAAATTTAAACCCTGCTGGTATTTCAAGTATAACCCTTGACCCAAAAATTATCATCCCTATTTTTTGTCCTTTATCTACTTTTTTACCTTTTTCTACAAGACATATAATCCTTCTAGCAATAAATCCTGCGACTAAAGTTAATTTAAACTTTCCGTGTTCGTTTTCAATTATTATTTCCTTTCTTTTTGCTTTTTTACTTCTGATGAATGCGGGTATAATTTTCCTACCCTCATCTTTTATGTCCTTTACAATTCCAGAAACCGGAGCTAAGTTTACGTGCGCATCCAATGGTCCCATAAATATTTCTATTCTATTTTTATCTATGTAATCAATTTTTCCGTCTGCTGGAGAGATTATCCCATCTTCTATCCTTCTTTTTGGGTCTCTAAAGAAAATCAATGTGAAAATCATTAATAATAAAAGCAGTGAGACTAATAATACACTGAATCGTAAAAATATTAAAACTAACAGCAGCTCTAGCATGAGAACTTTTATGCCAGGTTTCAATATTACCATTTTTAATCTCCTCTTGCTTTTTAACCCTTATACATGCAGTTAGATTTAAATTCTGCCACCATTTATAGGAAATTAAATATTACTTTTTCCTGTCTTTAGTTTTGAAAGATTTATTTTAAGAATTTAAACATCACTTAGTTAATTCATCTTTTAAAGAAAATATTAGATCTTCCAGTTCAGGAAGTATTTTAAAAACTACTAGAGTTATCCCAATCAATGCAAGGGTTGCCAAAACCTTTGATATCACATGATGGGCTATGAAAAAACTATTTTCTCCAAACCAGGAATAAGCATGACTCAGCAAAACAAAGGAATTCCTAAGAATATTTAAAAAGTATATTACTGGAACTGATGCAAGAAAAGCCAAAATTTTTCTTTTAAAGCTAGCTTTTATCCCAAGCGTAGCTCCAGCAAATAAAGCCATACTTTCTATACCAGTACATGGTAATATAATTTTAAGATACTTTGAATTCAGCTCAATTAAATCTCCAAAATTTCTCGCATTGTAACCTAGTAGGGTTAAGAAATATGTGGTTTGACTTGCAACTATTTCTATCAGCATATGCTTTAAACTTGTAAAGAAAACTGCAAAATATATTACGCAGGCCAAAAAGGAGAAACTAGTTACCTCTTTAAATGTTTTCAAGTTCTTAGCTCTATTTATTCTTATTGAAAGATAAGAAAAAAACAGAAAAGCCAGAACAAACACAGTTGTATTGTAATAATCTCTTATTGAAAAGTAAAACGGTGCTAAAATGAACCAGTAGATTCCAAAAATTGCCCAAGCTAAACTGCCAATGTTTCTTTTCTCTGTTAATACAAATACCAACATTAGTGCAGCTGAAACTACGACTAAAATTTTTTCAAACATTGAGTCATTCTTGATGTCCTAAATGTTTATAAATAAATTTTTATTTAGTTCTAAGAAGTGCTGACCCTTTTAGTTTTTAATTGAGGCAACTGGGAAGTTTTTCAAAGTTTGGTGTACTCTGAAGAAATTGTAGAA
>CAZCHG010000098.1:0-4238 GCA_964498465.1 uncultured archaeon
CAATAAGCAAATATTTTGGAGAAATTGAAGCAAAATTGCTAACATCTGGTTAAACATCTAAAATTTCTTAGCTTTGCAATTTTTGAGACAATGCAAAATTTCTTAATAAGATACTACGTTTTCTTTAAAAGCTCTTATACTAAGGATTAGTAATTGGATTAATAATTCAAATTTGCTGGTAAGATTTTGTTTTTGCAGAAAAGTATTTATGCCATGGTATGTATTAAACCTAGTTAAGCATTGTAAGACTTTGTTGGACAAATCTCTCTGTTTTGACAGTGGTTTTAATCTCATTTTTCTCTTTCCATTCTATTAATTTTTTGATAACTTCTTGGCACTCCTTGCTTAAGTTTTTCTTGTTTTTCTCGAATACTTCTTGGGGATTACTGCTCCAAAGAACGTTTTGGACTATTACCTTTTCAAGACCAGCACATTTGACCTTTACTTCGTCGCAGAAGGGAGTATCTTTGTATGAAATCTTTCTGCCCTTTTTCATCTTTTAAACGTTTTTCGTGAAAATATTTATACCTTCATCCACCGTTTCAAGTGGAGGTTTAAATAACCATCAAACGATTTCCTTAGCTTCAGCACACTCTTTGAAATTAAGTCTTAAGGATAAACCTAATCTGCAGGAGCATTAGCTTTAAATTTTGAAGTTGAGAAAAACTCTCCGATACATTACGAAATCCATCTTTGTTATTTATTACATTTTATATAAAAATTTATAATCCATAATTCTTCTGGTTCTTTAAAAAATATGAAAAATCAATTAAATAATTATTAAAAATAATTTTGTAAATTGATCCTGTAGCTTTTAAATCTGTGCTAAGCTAAAATCAAAGAAAAGATGTTTTGATGCACAATGTTGAATCTGAAAAACCCATCTCCCTAATTTTCTTTGCATGTAGTTAAAAATAATAAACGATCTATATTTTTCAGAATAAATTGAATTTTAAAGCTTAAGTAAGTTGAACTTGGATATTGTGTTTTTAAGCTAGAGAAGGTGATAGTTTGGAGCTCAAGAGTGTTTTGGAACATAAAAGAAGTTCTTTCAAGTTTTGCTGTGAGACCAGCTGAAGGCTATATAAAGTTGGGAGATAGGGATTACATACTTGTCAGTATTGACAGAATGGTTAATGCTGAGAGGGAAGTAAGCAGAATATTCGGAGATGCCATTGCAAGAATGAGTTTGTACAACCTTGGTAAGTACATGGGATCGTGCGACGCTGAACATTCATTTAACAGATTGAATTTAAAAGAACCTCAGGAGAAATTTACACACGGTCCATTGTTTTTCATGAGTTTAGGAATAGGGGGCAGTAAGAATTCTTGAAATAGATTTTGATTTAAGTAATGGATTTTTCTGCTTATAGGAGTGCCCTGGGAATGCCTATGTTAATGTATATAGAAAGCTTGGCATAAAAGCGAAAAGACCTGTATGTGACTTCTTGACAGGTCACTCTGCAGGTTGGTGCTCAGAAGCGATAAATGCCAAGCTTGATGCTAGAGAAATAATGTGCTCAGCTTTAGATGGCAAGGTTTGCAGATTTATAGTTGCGGAGTCTGCGAAGATTTTTGCATTGCTTAAGAATGAGAGGTTTTACAAGAATTCAAACAAATATAAGTACCTGACGGTTGAACTTTAATTATTAGCTTTAACCTTTAACTATTTCTAATATCTTTTTGAATTTTTCGTGTTTAGCACTTTTAAGGATTTCATAGATTATCATTTCTGCTGTAGCCGGTTTTGCTCCCTCCATAATTAATCTTTGAATTGCAACGTCCTTATCTATTTTATTCCTTGAACCTATACAATCTATGGCAACATAAACTTTATAGCCTTCCTTAATTAGATCTAGTGCCGTTTGTAAAATACATATATGCGCCTCAATACCAATTAGAATGCAAATTTTTGGATTAACCTCTTTAATTTTTCTGTAAAATTCCTCGCATCCTAGGCAGCTGAATGTATACTTTTGAATAGGTTCTACATTAACTAAACTCTTTATTTCTTGAATTGTGTTCCCAAGTTTTATTTGTTCAGTGAGAATGACTGGTAGTTCAAAAATGTTAAACGCCTTTATCAACTTTATCGAGCTTTCGATTATACTATTTATTCCGTCAATATGTTTTGCTAGTTTTTCCTGAAAATCGATCACTATTAACAGAAAATCGTTTGAGTTTGTGACCATATTTTTAAATTAGAGCGTGCGTTTATAAAACGAACATCTTTTTTTACTTGGATAAAGAAATCCAAGAACTCGTGATAACTCAAGATTTAATAATATTAAACACAGTTTTAAGGTTGAAAATCAGATTTAATAACCTTTGATGGCATCTTAAGAAGTACCAACGACAAAAGGTCAAGCAACTTTAAAAAATTGCTTTTCTGCATAAAAACTTCATATTTTAACGAAATTTGTTTTTAAAATCCAATTAAAAGTGGAAAAGGAAGTGCTAAATTTCCTTCTTTACCTTTTCAAATCTTTTTCCCGTGATCATCGATTTTATTACTCCAAAAATTATAACAGCATACACGTGAGTTAAAACTATCGCACAAAAAACAAACATACCTAATCTGTGTAGGATCCTAAGCAAAGTATATCCATCTTTAACCATTAAAACTCTTGCAACTGGATCAAATCCTCTAATAATGGAATCTAAGTTGAAGTAAAGTGTCAGCCCAGTAAAGCCCATTAGCATTGCTAAAGCAAAGTACATCCACCAAACTAAAACCTCGGTTGGAATTATCTTTTCAACGTACTCGCCTTTCTCAGGATCATAACCCCTTGGATCTTCTACATGTGGTCCTCCAAACCAGGCTTTCAATTCGGCTCCAAAGAATCTAATTCCATAGGGAATTCTTTTTAGGCTGAAAAATTTCCACTCCTTTGCTATAATGTATCCTAGCATGACAAACCAGGCAAATCCAAAAATTATGCTTGAATAGAAATGTATATCCAGAAATAAGCTTTTATCTGGAGCTTTTAAATTAAAGATTTTACCCAAGCAAATCCCTGTTACCAAAAGAATTAAAAAAGTAGTGACTATTGTCCAGTGGCAAATTCTGTATAATGCTGAATGTCTAAGTACTTCTATTTTTCTTTCCTCGTATAATTTCACTTTGTTTTACCTCCAGAAGGTTCTTCTGATCACATGTACAGCTAATCCACAAACTACGCTAGCTAACAAGAGATATCCTATCAGATTCACGTTTAAGCCTAGAATGGTCTTTTCTGGAGAGAGCAGCGAAGCTTTGCTAGGGCCCAAAACTTCTCCGTTTAATGTAGTTCCAGGGTACAAAACCTCTGATTTTTCATGGCAGAAGCTACAATCTTTAGCCTTCTTTGTTATAGTGTGTGGACAATACTCTACCCATCCGACGTGTGTTTTGTTTTCATATGATACAACCATTAAGTATGCTGGTTTAATTCTACCATCGTATCCCTCAATTAACCAGAATTTGTCAGTGTAGCTTTTATCAATCTTCTTCTTCTTTTCTTTCAGTAGTACATCTAGATGGCAGTTGTAGCACGTTTGATACCATCCTGCATGACAAGCATAACATGCCAGCTTGCCATCATGTATTCTATGTGCGATTAGACTTGTGTTATAGGTTGCAACCATATTCTTTACAACCTTTCTAGTAAGATGGCAATCTTCACATCTAACTTTTACTGCAAGCTTTTCACTGGTGTAGTACTTTCCATCTCCATGGATTTCCTCGACGGTGTGACAATCCATACATTCTAGTCCCTTTTCAAAATGTACGTCTGGATGAGGACCTTTTGCTTTTTTACCTCCGAGATATCCAACGTAATTCACACCAACCCTTGCATGATGACACTCAACACAAAGCTCCATGGGGACTTTTCTTGTATGAGCTGTTGTGAAATTACCATGACAGCTGTAACAGTTTGCATGGCATTTCACACATCCTTTAGGTATCTCAAGACCAAAAGCTTCACCGGCACCTTTTCTGAACTCCTCTTTCATTCCAGCTACTGTGTAATGCAGAGACTTAGTAAAATTAGCTGCAATATCAGCGTGACATTTGCCACATTCCTGATGCGTTCCCTCTTTTGCTATTATTTTACCCAGAGTTTCATTTGGGATAAATTTTGATCCTTTTGGACCCAAAACTTCTCCGTATTTTGGATACATGACTTGACTGACTGCTATCGGAGCAATTAAGACTGTCAGGGCTGCAATGATTAAGAAAAATTTATATTTCATAC
>CAZCHG010000099.1:0-4200 GCA_964498465.1 uncultured archaeon
TATTAAAATTGAACGATGAACATCACAAAAATTTTAAAAATTAAGAGACACACAATTAATAAAACTTTAAGCTGAGAGAAAATCACTAGTTCAAAGGTGAAGAAATGAAATTCTTTACTATAGGTTTTGGTCAGGCAGGCGGGAAGATATTGGACTTGTTAATTGAGAATGAGCTAAAAAGAGGAGGGACCTTAGAATTTAAATCTTTGGCAATAAACACGGCAAGGACGGACTTATTAGGTTTGAAAAATGTAAAGGAAGAAGATAGACTTCTAATAGGTCAAACCTACGTAAAAGGTCACGGTGTAGGAACTGATAACAAATTGGGAGCAAGGATAGCTCAAGAAGAAATAGAAACAATACTCAGGGAAATAGATAAAAGAGATCCACATGAAATTGATGCCTTTTTAATTATAGCTGGATTAGGTGGCGGAACTGGAAGTGGTGGAGCCCCAGTACTAGCTAAACATTTATCGGAGGTTTATGATGAACCAGTTTATGTTTTAGGAATACTTCCAGCTCCTGAGGAAGGAAAACTTTACTCCTTGAATGCAGCAAGAAGTATGATGTCTATTATAAAATATGCAGATAATTTAATCCTAGTAGACAACGGAGCGTGGAAATTCGAAGGTTTAAGTCTTAGAAAAGCCTTTGAAAAAATAAATGAAGAAATTGTAAAAAGATTACTAGTTTTGGCAAGGGCTGGAGAACCAGTGGATCCAGGTTTAGTAGCAGAAATGGTTGTGGACAGCTCTGAAGTTATAAATACACTTAGAGGTGGAGGAATTTCATCCATTGGATATGCTACTGCTTTAGCTGAAAAAGAAAAAGGATTCTTATCCTTTGGAAGAAAAAAGAAAGCTTTAGATGATGAGAGAGCTATGAAAATTTATTCATTAGTTAGAAGAGCAGTTTTGGGTAGACTTACTTTACCATGCAATATTAAGAGTGCAGAAAGAGCGTTAATATTGGTAGCTGGACCGCCACAATGCCTTGAAAGAAAAGGTCTTGAAAAGGCAAGGATGTGGTTAGAAGGTCAAATAGCTGGAGCAGAAGTAAGAGCTGGAGACTATCCCACCTTAAGAACAAAATACGTTGCAGCGTTGGTTATACTTGCTAACGTTACTGATGTTCCAAGAATTAGAGATTTACAAAGACTTGCAGCTGAAGCTAAGGCTGAAGTAGAAGAAGCTGAAAGACAAAGATTAGAAAAAGCATTTACATTATTTAGTGAGGATATAGAGCCATTAATATAAAACATTATTTAAGGTGGTTTTTTATGGGAAGAATTTTAGGAGTCCTTGTATACAGTGCTGCGTTGTTATTTCTGATAATTCTGCTTTTACCTAATGCAGCTTTAGCTTTAGAAAAACTTACGAGATCTGATTTTGCTGAGCCAGTAATTACAGGTATAACAAAGAAATACTACATTGGAGGAGAAAGCTTAGAAATAAAATATACAATAAAACCAGCATCGGATGAGCTAGCTAGCAAAATAGATGGCGAGGGAAATGTGTATAGATATTACCACATATATACAATATTACAACAGTCATCTATAAGTGCTACAGTTGTGTACAAGACTGGTTTTACAAGAAAAGCACCAATGCTTGGAACTGACACTTATGAAGCCTATGATAGCGGCAAACATCTTATAATAGCTATTTCTGGAGCAATGGAAGGTTTGGCAGCCATAGATCTCGAAATTACTGGAATTATGCCTAGTACAGTAAAAAGATTTGAAAAAACAAAAATTGTATGGTTTAATATATCTGATTCTGAAGAAAACGCTTTACCACCTGTAGAAGTGAATTTGGTCAATCCTGATAAGTTTTTATCTGATATAAGCTATTTTAGAGGAAAAATTAGCGAATACGAAAACAAATTGACTGAATGTAAAAACATGGGAATTGATGTTAGTGAAGCAGAAAGCTTGTTTAATAAGATAAAAAACAATCTTACCGCTGGAGATAATTATTACAAACAAGGCGAATATGAATCTGCCGATGAAAAACTAAAAGCTGTAGAAAAAGAACTGGAAAACTTGGAAATTGAAATAATACAAGCAAAAGTGAATTATTATCAAGAAGAATCGAAGGATAAGCTTGAAGGAAATATAACCACATCTTTAAATAATGCTGCAATTATACTTGATGAGTTAAAGAAAAAAGAAGCACTAAACTTAACTCAGCTGTTGGATTACACATCTAGAGTAGACAAACTTCAAAGGGAGAAAAACAAGCTTTTAGAGGATTTAGACAAGGTTAAAGAGTACATTGAGGAGAAGAACTATCAAACAGCACTATCTAAAGCTAAAGAAGTTTACGATTCAACAGTAGCTTTGGAAAGTGAAGCATTTAAGTTAGAATCAGAACTATCAAATTTAGCTACAAAATTGACGCCAACGCCAACAAAAACCCCGACTGGTGGCGGTGTAACTCTTCCCGCATTAGATTTAAAATTAGTGGGAATAATTTGTGGAGTATTAATTGCTGGAGCAATTTTGGCAATAATTATAAAAAGAAGAAGAGGTAGAGGTGGCTGGGACGAACTGAGATAAATTTAGCAAACCTAACAGGCAAAGAAATCACTAATTTTTACTTGCTTTTTGCTTTCATCTTCAAAGATTGATTCAATTTCTTTCTCTATTAATTTTAGTCTTT
This sequence comes from uncultured archaeon, assembly GCA_964498465.1. Taxonomy (GTDB): domain Archaea; phylum Halobacteriota; class Archaeoglobi; order Archaeoglobales; family Archaeoglobaceae; genus CAZCHG01. Next base: position 2,664 of record CAZCHG010000099.1, read on the forward strand.
GTGCAGTATATTCTTTTATCTTATACTTTTGGGCTAAGTATTTTGAAATTTCAAGATATTTGCATATTGAACCGCTATGGACAGATAAAGTTAAATTTCCTCCACATTTGACACATTTACCGTTTAAAGGAATTCTTCGATATTTCTCATTGCAAGATGTACATCTGAACTCCTGTCTTGAAAATGCTCTTAGATTTCCTACTATGTCGGGTAGAAAGTGACTAGTGATAACTTTTTCTGCAACATCATTTTCATCAACTGCTACAATTCTTTCTGCAAGTTTCATTTGAGCTTTAACTTTCTCATGCATAGTTTCAAATGACTTGTATGAACTCTCCTTGACACCTAAGACTATGGAGTCTGTATCATGCGTAAAACCGATGCTACAATATTTTAAGTCTGAATAAATTCTATTCTCCACCCGTTCAATGATATCAACCAACTCTTTTGGATCTGCTAGGTTCAAGGTTGCCTGGTAGAATTCAAGCGGATACTCTGAAACTATATCCATGTTATGGACTTCGCTATCAACTTCTTTTGGATCAATAATTGCTGTAAGAACTAAAGGTGCATCCATTTTTCCTCCACGTTTATCTGGTAGAAACTCCTTTGAGAAATTTAATAGAGCATCAAGCAGAAGTATTAAACTATCTTCATCTCCATCACAATTTCTTCTCTTAGCAGCATGGAAGTAAGGATGAGCATAACAGGCATTGATATCTGCAAATCCGATTATTCTGCCTAATACACCAGCTGAAGTGTGTGGAGCTAAACCGATTACTAAGTGGCCGATTAGATCTTCTGGCTTGTTAACATTGTAGAATGGCTCCATTTTGTAGAATTTAACAAGTAAATCATCAATGAATTTTGCAACCCTAACAAAATATTCAGCAGCACTTTTGGGGATTATTAGATCTTGAGGAAACAGCTCAACTATTTGATCAGCATTTTTCAGCTCATTACCTTTATAATCGTATTTATATCCTAGCTCTTTTAGTTTTTTTAGATCAGTTTTAATCTCAGAAGGTTTAAAGTGTGTCAACGGTAAATCTGTTGCATCAAATCTTATAGTTCCATCCTTGAATACGTAAACACCATGTTTTGCTCTTAAAATACCTTTTTCTAGTCTCTCTGGTATTTTATTCTTTGATGTCAAACCAATTACACCTTTCACCATATTAACTGAAACTCTTTCACCTAGATTTTCTAGGGCCTTTTCATAGAGCTCTTTTATGTTTATTTTCTTTTTTGTGTATCCTACAGTTTCATCCTTACATCTTGGGCAAGTGGTATTTCTTGTTTTTATACCGCATCTCGGACAGTAATAGATTTGAACAGTCTTTCCTCCACAATCGCACTTCAACCAGAAAGTTTCTTTACCACATTCTGTACAAATTCTGCAACATAATTCTACTTCAATTTCTCCTTTGGTCTGTAAATTTGAATTACTATACTCCATTGCTGTTTTAATATCTCTAGTTTTTCCACCAGCAAGACTAACTGGGAATAAAATATGAGGAGGAGGGCTCATTTTTCT
>CAZCHG010000100.1:0-4163 GCA_964498465.1 uncultured archaeon
TTAAATCTTTAATGCTGGCGTCAAAGTCCCTGCTTAAGGAGTATGTAAAGGTAGCTTCTAATCATCCCAACGTCGCACATCTGAACATTCAAGGCTTTTATTCCCGCCTAAACGCAGCAATTCTGAATTTAAGCATACAAGTTTAAAATTTCTTTCCTTTTCTTCTCCCACGCTCTCTTAACCCACTGCACAAAAGCTAGATAGCCTAGCCTTATAGGAATATTCTTGAATCCAGCAAGGTATATTTCCTTTAAATCATCCACCCAATGAACAGCATGATCCATGCATGCTATTAAGAGTTCCCAATGCAGTTCTCTTAGATTTTCTTTAGTAAACATTTTTTCTTTTCTTAAGGCGCAAACCTCCATTGGAATGAAGATCAAAGGGACTATTAGTGAGCGATAATCTTTAAGTCTTTCAACAAGTTCAATGGTTTTAATAAGATCTTCATCAGTCTCGTCAGGCAGACCGATCAAAAGCGTTGCAGCTGGAACCCACAGATTGTCATGCATAATTGCGAAGGCTTGCTCGACTACTTCCTGCCATTCATTTGGATTAAAGGGCAGACATTTACCATGCATGTATTTCTCAATAATTCTTGGGCTTCCAGTTTCCACTCCAGTCTGAACTCCGAACATCGGAATTTTTTCACCTACCTCAAGTATATGGCTTATTTCTTCGACAAGCGAAGGCTTAGAAGAGACTGCTGAAAGAGAACAGTGACTTATTCCAATATTATCTGTAATCGTTTTTACAGCTTTAAAAAGTTTAATAACTCTTTCTTCGTTTGGGATAAACCTTGGATCTTTGCAGCCGTAAAGCAGAACGTCTTCAGCATGCAAAATTACACCTTTAGTCCCTTCTCTTATATTCAGCTTTACTTCCTCAAGTATTTTATTGAGCGGTATGTCTCTCCTTCTCTTCAAAGTTTCACTGCAAAACCTGCAACCTCTTCCGCATCCTCTTGAAATCTCAATCAAACCGTTCACTGAAGGATTCTTTATTGTTGGTATGTTTTCAACGTCTGAACTTCCGCAATGAACTACTTTTGGTAAGTTTTCTCCTCTTAAAGCCTTTCTGAGCAAATCGGGAATAACTTCATCTGCTTCTCCTATAACTATGCAATCAACAAAGTTCTTCCAATACTCATCCCATTCGAGCTGCCAAGAACCAGCTCCTCCAATTATTATTTTTATTTTATTTTTAAATGGTCTTAACTTCTCCATCAGTTTTATGAACTCAAGTCTTGTAGAAGGAGTTCCACCAAGCAGTGATGAAAAAGTAACACTAACTGGCCCAAAGCCAAGTGGATCCATGACAGAAACTCCAACTACTTTTGCACCTCCCAAGTATTTTTCTATATCGTATGGATGAACTGTAACGACGTTAAAGCCATTATCAATTAAGGCTGCTTCAACTTTTCTCAGCCCATAGGGGGCAAACTTGACTACTCCATTTTTGTTTTTAACCTTTGGGTAGAAGAAAAGCTTTACAAACCAGCTAGGAACAATCCCTGGAGGTGTGCAAGTTCCAAAGCCCAAAAACTCTTTACCGTGGTGGGTGCTCATCTCAGTTGCTGGAGCCGTCAGAATTATTTCAGCAGTATTTTTACTACTCATGGAGACACCTTCTACGGTGATAGTTGTTATTCGATTACACAATTTTGCAAAGTTACTACGCGCGTTCTAAAGTAAACCTGAATGTGCATGGTTCGATAGATATCCTTTCAACCTTGGCTTTAAAGTGTTCAGCAAATTTCTTTGCAAATGCTACACAACCTTTCTCACAGTACCTTGGATAGAATCTTTTGATAGGGCATAACCCAGAAGATATTATGCTGTTTCCCTCTATTTCAAGCTTGAAATCCCTCTCCCAAGAAAACAGATACTCTAAGGATTTCTTCAAACCTTCAAAGTCATTGCCAAACTTTTCAATCATACGACGGGCAATAACCTCTCCTAAAAATCTCCCAACAGTTTCTTCCATTTCAATCACCTCCTAAATAGAAATAACATATCCACAATCTAAAACTAGCAAATTTAGAGAAAATCCGGAATAATAAGTCTCAGATCTATCTATAAAATATATAAGATACTTGTATTCACCGAGTTGCCTTGCTTTATAACCAAATTCATCCGCATTTACACTCTCCACGCAAGCTTTTCATCGCAATATAAAACTTATCACATCCACTATGAGATCTGCAATGCCTTTTAGTATTCTCTAAGTTTTGGATTGCAAAATCAATGGAAATTATTTAATTTCCCTAGATTGTTATTCTTGCGTAATAAGGAGTGGTAAACATGGGGTTTATTGCCTCTTGAGTAAGGAATTTTGGTAACTATTAGGGTTAGATTATATTGAGTTTTTCCAGAGAAGATCAAACTTTCTTGCTCTGATATTTTCAGAATCTTGAAAGCATTATCTTTAAAAACATTTTACACCCTAGAGATGACTTTGGTAAATTCTGCAACTTTTTTGTAATCACCCTTCTGAATGATTTCACCACTTCAAATCTGACATCTAGGCTTTTAATTTCTAGGATTTCAATAAACAGCTTTGCTACTTTTTCATTCTTAATTCTACCAAAAGTATGAATAATATTTTCTGAGCTTAAGATTTTTTAAAGCTTTGATTAGTATTTATGACTTTCTTGTCTTTCTTTTCTCCTAAAATTCCTACTGCTTTCTTCCTGATTCTGTAATTTTTGCAATTCCAAGCATTTATCTAACCTATTAGGATCTTGCCGCCTTTAACATTCCCATGTTTAGTCTGAATAATCCAGTTATAGTTTTGCCAATGATTATATTTACACTTCCAGAATTAGCTCTTTCTCTCTTCTTCAATTTGCTTTTCAAGTTTTTCTATTCTCTCTACGCAGCTATGAAAAATGCTTGTCATGGCAAGTAGAAATTCCTTGTATGCTCTTAACATGTGCTTTCCAAATTCCCCTCGAAGGATATCATTTGGAGTTAGAAGTTTGATTTTTATCTCCTTCATACTCACCATATTGCGAAAAGATTGTGGGATATATGTTCTTTTCGGTTCACATATGTGAATAAATAAGTTCACTAACTTGAGTAATTCAGAGAGTTCTTTAATGTTAAACGAATTTTAGCAGCAAATAAGCCAAGCGATGAAACACTTGCCAGGGGATTGCATTGATTTTTCTAAATTATTTCTTATACAAATAGCAAAATTGGAATTTTGGTATTCCAGTACTGTGAAAATTGGAAAAATAATATCTTATCAGTTATGGGTGAAATTAAAAAATCTTAATCTAATCTTAAGCTAATTAAATAACGCAAATAATTTCCTAGCAATACTACAAGTTGGATCTTCAGCAAATACATCCCCAGTAGATATGTAAGCTCTTGATCTACACCCCCCGCAAATCTCTCGATACTTGCAACTTCCACAAACACCCTTTAAATTACTTCTATCTCTAATCTTCTTGAAAATATCACTATTCCATACATCTATAGCTCTCTCATCTACAACATTTCCAGCTTTTATCGGTAGAAAAGCACAAGGCCAGACGTCTCCATTTGGCTTTATGTAAAACATTCCCCTTGCAGCAATACATCCAGTAACCCAATTTTTAACAATTCTAACAGGAAGCTTGGATTTTGAAATTATACTGGCATAATACCATGGCAAAGCTACTGGTACTATAACGAGTTCCACTTCTGATTGCAATTCTGCTACAGTTTTTACGAGATTCAAATATTCATTTATACTTAATTCTAAATTAGAATATTCTTTTCCCCTTCCACTTGCTACAAAATTGTATAATAAGATTACATGGGCTCCAAGTCTATCAGAAAATCTAATTAAATCAGAAATTTCACCGTAATTTAATTTTGACGCAGTTATATTTATTTGAAGGTATAATCCATAGTCTAAGAGATTTTTTATTCCTTCTATGCACCTCTTCCAAGCACCATCGACACCTCTAAATAAATCGTGTTTTCTTGGGTTTATACTATCAATACTAACAGCAGCACCTAAAACTCCAATTCTTTCCATCTTTCTTGCTTTATCTCTATCTATTAACGTTGCATTAGTTGCATAAACGATATTAAATCCCAAATTCACAGCATATTCCGAAAGTTCAAATATATCCTTTCTAACTAATGGTTCTCCTCCAGTAAAAACTAACA
>CAZCHG010000101.1:0-4033 GCA_964498465.1 uncultured archaeon
GGGGTTTTGTTCAATGTTCTAAAGCCTTAAATAGTTTCCAATCTAACAGATATTATGCCTAAAACGATAACGATTGAGCTTCCAGAAGAAGTGCTAATGTTAATTGAACGAAATGAAATCCTAAAGCGAGTTGTAGAATCTGTAGCTAAGGAGTCTATAAAAGATTTTCTCGTAAAATTTCTATCCTTTGATAAAATTCTTTCAGAGACAGGTTTAACTGAAAAGGAAATGATGAAAATCGATGAAGAGATAAAGGAAAGTCTATGGTCTAAGGTGAAGAAAGTGTGGAACTCGTAGTTGACACAAACAAGATTATAGCAACCTTGCTGAGATCTGGCAAAGTCAGAGCTATATTCTACTCCGGGATAAAACTGGTCGTTCTAAGATATTCGATTGATAAGATCATTTTAAATGAAAAGCTGATTAAAAGATTCGGTAAAGAATTTCTAAAAAAAGCCTTTGAATTCTTTGTTTTGCAGAATCCAAATGTCATCTTGATCGATTATAGTAATATCAGCGAAAATAACAGAAAAGATGCTATTGAAATAGCAAATAAGTTTGATCCAAAAAATGCACCATTTATAGCTTTAGCATTACAACTAAACATTCCAATCTGGACGAACGACAAAAAGATCATAGAATATAGCTTAAAATCCGAGAAATACTTGGCCTTTGACACTCAAGCTGTTGAAGAGCTGATCCAGGGTAAAAACTTAGAAGAGATTAAGCAGAAACTAAAAGAGAGATACTTAAACTAACTCTAACTCTCTTAACCTGCTCTTCCATCCCAACGAGCTTTAATGTTTCTTGCTTCTTCTTATAGACTCTAATCAGTTTGAGGGCTAAGTAAATCCCTTACAATTTATTAATTAATTCTACGATTTTTGTTCTTTCAACCTGTGGATTTAGGATAGTTGAATCTAAAAATGTCAATTTTGTTCTTAAAAAGACGTTAAAGCCAGAAATAGTCAAAACTGTTTTGAGAGATGTAAATATACATCTGAGTACACATTTAAACATGAAAATTAATTTCAGTAGCTCTAGTAAACCTTATTCCTCAAGAAATTCAGAAGCTCCCTCAACTGAAAAGTGGGTTTTGAGTAATCTACAAGTGAGTGTAACTTGCCAAAAACTTAAGTATACTTTATAATAAGATGTAATTGTGAAGATGATAACAACATCAGTTAGATTGCCTAAGGAAATGATTGAAGAGATTGAAAAGTTGAGCAGAGAGGAAGGTGTAGATAAAGGAACATTCATTCGAAAGCTCATGGCAGAATCGCTTAAAGAGTACAAAATCAAAAAAGCTCTTGAATTATACAGAGAAGGAAAAGTTTCACTATGGAAAGCTGCTGAGATAGCTGGAATAACTTATAGAGAGGCTTTAGAGGAGCTAAAGAAGAGAAATATACCTTTTAAATACGACTTGGAAGACCTTGAAGCTGATATAGCTTGGGCAATGAAATGACAGCCGTTAGCAATGCCGGCCCATTAATTCATTTAGCTAAAATTAGAAGATTGAATTTGCTTTGGAAGATATTTGGCGAAATCGTAATTCCAAGAACTGTGAAAGTGGAAGTAATCGATAAAGGAAAAGAAAAAGGAAGGCCTGATGCCTTTTTAATTGAAGATGTTGATTGGATTAAAACAACTGAAGATCCACCTAATGCGAATCAATTGGCCGAAAAAGCTGGAATACACCGTGGTGAGGCTTGTGCAATCTTACTGGCTAAGTCGTTAAATGTACCAGCGCTGCTAGATGATTCCGATGCAAGAAAATTCGCCTTGGGTTTAGGTTTGGAAGTCATAGGCTCGGTAGGCGTAATCATCAAAGCAGTTAGGTTAAAAATTATTTCAAGGAACAACGGATTGGCAGATTTGGAAAAGTTGGCAAACGTTATGTGGTTGAGTTTTAATGTTTACGAGAAGGTTAGAAGAACTATAGAGAATTTGTAAGTATCTGCAATGTCAAGGTTGTACTTTACTCTCACAACTAAAAACAGCGTAAGGATTCGGATAGGCAACTGGAATTGTCTAGAAAATACGCTCAAAGAGAGTACAGGACCGTTTCAAGGTACTTTTCATGCTCTGCCATACAGTATAATCCCCTCTTTTAAAACGCTCTTGATAAAACCTGTTTTCTCAGCTTTCAGCATTTCAAAGTAGTTCTTACTCATAACGATAGGTGAAATGTAGACCTTATACTTCAAAAAGATCGGATAAGAGACATCTATTATCTCATCAAGCTTGACATCACCGATTATTAATACATCGACGTCGCTTTCCTCTTTACTTTCTCCCTTTGCATAAGAGCCAAATACTATAATCGATTCAATTCTACCTCCAAATATTTTCTTTCACTTTCTGAACGAGCTCTTCAATCGCTCTTTCATACTTCCATACTTCATAATGTTATCACCGTAATTGATCTCATGAGCTACATGTACCAAAGTACGGGATATTTTCTTGTTCTATTCGCCTTTGCAGCAAAATCTTATAACTGGAGTTAAAGGCTAGCAAGTTATAACGTATCTCAGCAGGTCCTATTGTTCATCGAGCTAGATTCAAACTTCTCTTCTTTACGGAAAACATTCCTTAAAAGCTTAGCCAAGTTTTTAGTATTTAAAAATTGCTGCCAATGATTTACTTTTCACTTTTTGCATTTTTTGCTTAAAAAAGAGGTTTTTGCAGGTAACATTTCTATAATTAAGAGCAAAAAATGAATTTGGTATGCTTCAGCTAGAATAACGAGTACTCTTATTTTTACTTTTCCAAACTATTTCCTACGTAAGTACTGCAAAGCCATTCAAATCGATTCATCTTTTTTACCTCTTTTTCTTTTTCCTCTTCCTTGTATTCCGCAAACACTTCATCAATTTTCCTCTTAAACTTTAGAAATCCTTTCTCTTTGGTCTTTGAAGCTAGAACAATAACAACTTCACCTCCAAAGTCTATTTCACTTTCTAGCTTCAATCTTATGCTCCTTTCTTAACTTAGCTGGTAAAGCTATTTATCCTTTGGTTGAAAAATCCTGACTGACATCATTACCGCACTAACACTCTACCGAATTTGATATGCATTTTACTTTATGCCAATTTTTCCTACAAAGACTTGCTGAGTGTGTTTAAAATCTAGCGTGTATTTTCCATGAACACACGTTAAATTCTATTGAAACCCTAGGTGCCGTTATGAGCTAGGCTATTATTCGAGTAAAACTTATACTTTTGAAATTTATAGATCACTTGTAAAAAATTGTTGAGATAGCTTGGCTAGAATGCTAATTTGGATTAATTAGACCACATAAAAGCTTAGTGTTGAATATTACCAGCTGCTGGATTTTTTATTTATTAAACCTCGTTAAATTAAATTATTACTGAGCTTTGCTTAGAATCAGTTCAAAATCTTCCTTAGGAATTCTCCTCATAGCCTTGCCTTGGATGTGTCCAGTCCACCTCTTCTTATTCTTAATGAACTTTAGCTCTGGTATGAGGGATTTGAAATCTACAGGCTCATCGAAGATTTTAATGGGTTTAAGCTTAATTCTGTATGGGTAAGTTTCACTCTTTCCTGGAGGAGATTTGAATATCCGTGAGCGATCCTCGAAAACCTCGGAAATCACTTCGTAGGCTGCAACAATCCTTGGCGGAATTGTTTCCTGATTTTTCTTCGTGGACATGACGTAGATTAAACACTTATCGCCTTGCTTAACGTTAGCGATCGTGTTTTTGTGCCTTTGAGAAACTCCCCAGATGTTTCTTTTTCTAACAATGTTCCAGTTATCTTCAGTCGTTATGCAAAGCCAGTGCGTCATAGAAGTATGTCTTTTTAGGAACAATTTAATTATATTTTCTTTAAGTGTTTTGATCTACAAACTTCTGCTGAGCAACCTCTCAGTTTTTTACCCTCTCTGAACTTTACAGAATGTCGCTAAAGAAGGCTTCGTATTTCAACAGCAGTTCTGAAAGTTGGCAATCGAGTATACAAGCTTTATAAAGGGGCTTTAAATACTTAATTGCCTTGCGAAACAGTTTCA
>CAZCHG010000102.1:0-4028 GCA_964498465.1 uncultured archaeon
AGGTATTTAATCTCAGAAAATTTAGTCTTAGAAAAATCAAAATCGTATATATTATAATTTTTCAAACTTTTCATATTTTGTTTACTTTTCTGATCCATTTAATGGTGTTGCAACGTTAAAGATTGCTAATAATTTTTTATCATTTCAAATTCACTGAGTTCAAATTCATTGGTTCCAAAGTTGCCGCTCTCATGATTATTTATTAGAATAGTGTATCCCATATTATAATAATAAACTAATATTATAATAATAAATTTATTTTTTATACATTAAATAATTTTATTATACATTAAAATGAGCCAAATCGATTTCGTCGATTTAATGTACCAACGTGATCCAAAAACTTAAATCAATACTAAAATTAAAACATAATTATTCTTATAAAATTATTATATTTATCCAATATTATTAATTTTAGAAATAAACTTCAAAAACGTTGGAGCCTCAGAAAAATATCGATAGAGATGAGTAAGCTTGCAAAGGTTTTCATTGAAACTTATGGATGCACGATGAATCAGTCAGACTCGGACATACTGAGGGGTTTAATTTCAAAGGAGTTTGAGTTAAGTGAGAGTGCAGATGATGCTGATGTAGTTGTTATAAATTCATGCGGAGTAATAGAGTTCACAGAGAGAAAAATAATAAAAAGGATAATTAAGCTCAAGAAAGCTGGGAAAATTGTTGTAGTTGCTGGATGTTTGCCAAGGATATCTCCAAGAAAAGTAAGGGATATCTCTGATGGTATGCTATCACCAGATAACGTGCTTGAAATAAACAAGGTAATCAGAGCAGCTTTAGAAGGTAATAAGCTTCTGATAACAAATTTAAACACAGTCGATAAGGCTACTTTACATCCGATAAAAAGGAGATTAAAATCTACTGCAATAGCTATAGTTTCAATCTCTGAGGGTTGTCTTGGTAAGTGTAGTTTCTGTGCAACTAGGTTTGCCAGAGGTAGATTGTATAGCTTTGATTTTAATAAGATAATTGAGGAAGTAAAGTGTGCAGTAGAGCAGGGTTTTAAAGAGATCCAGCTGACATCGCAAGATACTGGAGCTTATGGTTTTGACAAAAATGGAAAGAAATTACCAGATTTACTTGAGGCTATATCGAAGATCGATGGAGAATTTAGAGTTAGGGTAGGTATGATGAACCCCCATCATGCTGTGAAAATTCTGGACGATCTAATAAACGCATACGCTTCTGATAAAATATATAAATTCATTCACGTTCCGGTCCAAAGCGGTGATAATGAAATTCTGAAAGACATGAGAAGAAATCACACAGTGGAGGATTTTATAGAAGTAGTTTCAAGATTTAGAAAGAATTTCAGTGATGTGATGGTATCTACTGATATAATCGTTGGATATCCGACTGAAACCGAGGAATCTTTCTGGAAAACTTATGAATTAATTAAGGAAATTAAGCCCGATCTTGTAAATATAACAAGATTCTCACCAAGAGCAAAAACAGAGGCTTATCATCTTAAAGATATACCTGGGTGGATAAAAAAGGAAAGGTCTAGAAAGTTAACAGAACTTGTTAATAAAATAAAATTAGAGGAATATAGAAAATTTGTTGGAAGAAAATATAGAGTTCTTATAACAAAGTATGGAAAAAATAACACATTATTATCTAGAACAGACTCATATAGACCAGTTATATTAACCAATGGAAAAATTGGAGAGTTTACAAATGCAAAAATTGTTTCTAGTACAAATACATGCTTAATTGGGGAAATAGTACAGTGAAAACGGTGATTGAATGATTGCAGCTGGAATTGATATTGGCACATCAACCACGGAAGTTTTCTTTTTGAAAGATGGTAATCCATTTGGTAAGATTTATTTTCCTACATCTGAGCTCGTAAATAACTTGGACTGGTTATGTAATGAGTTAAAAAAATTTAAAACCGATGTAATTGCTTGTGCGTTTGGCTATGGTTTGCCTGTAAAGAAATTGAATGAGATTACAGATTTGGACATCTTTTTAATGACTTTAAATTTTGACGAAAAAGTTTTTGGCGTCAGGGAGTTTCTGAGATATTTTAGAAATAAAGATTTTAACATGTATGTTCTTCCAGGAGTTATACATTTACCCACTGTTCCAATTCAAAGAAAAATAAACAAAATAGACCTAGGCACTCCTGATAAGCTGGCTTCTACAGCTTTAGCAATTTTTGAGCTATCGAAGCACATAAGGATAAATAAGCAGAATTTTATTTTGGTTGAAGCAGGTTCGGGATTTAACGCTGTTATTGGCGTAAAAGGTGGAAAAATTGTGGATGGTGTAGGAGGTAGTTCTGGATTTCCATCACTAAAATGTTCTGGGTGTTTAGATGGAGAACTTGCTTATATTTTGCAAGGATTTAAAAAGAGTTTACTAAGTAACAGCGGCATTTTAAGCTTTTTTAACTTGAATGACGTTGAGTTAAAGAAAATACCTCGGAGAATATTAGGTTGGATCACAGAGTACATCCTAAAATGCGTAAAAATGTTAGAAACAACTGTTAACCCGAATTATGTGGTTGTGTCTGGGCAATTATTTAATAACAGTATTTTTTATAAAAAAGTAAAAACAAAACTTGAGAAGTTTGGTCACAAAGTTAAAAAACTTGAAGGGTTTGGTGTGGCAAAGCAATCTGCTGAAGGTGCCGCAATAATTGCAAATGGTCTTGCTAAAGGAAAATATAGAAAAATAGTTAAGCAATTAAGAATTTTAGAAGCTAAGGGAACATGTTTGGACTATCTTTCACCATCATTTAAGCTTTTAATTAAAGATAGGGTTCAGAATATGTTAAATTTAAATGTAGACTTCCTCCTTTGAGTGGACAACTATACCTTTGTTTGTTATCTCAAATGGGTGTATTTTTCTACTATGGTTACTTCCTCTCATTTTTATTATCTCTAGACTTCTTATTCTTACACCTTGGGATCTGGTGTAATATAACGCTATAGTCCCCTCTGTAACAAATGTCTCCACACCAAATCTACCTGAAATTGACGGTTTATCTTCGAGAACTTCGCATGTGAATATTGAAGTTAGCCCAAGGACTTCTAAGGTTGTTGATATTTTTAATAACTCCACTCTAAACTTTGCTGGGTCTTGAATTGCATAACCTATTGATGTTGTTGAATCCAAAGCTGCTCTTTTAGCTCCAATTTCTTCTTGTATGTTTATTATTTGGTCTATTAGAGACCTAGTGTCAAATGGTCTAACATCTACGTATCTTTCATCCGATGGCAATCCAATTTTTGTTGAAGTTGCATCAACTAGTGCTAGTTTATTTTCCTCTTCCAGTTTTTCTAAATCCCAGTTAAAAACGGAAAAATGCTCTCTTAGATGCTGAGGTCTCTCTTCTGTGGTTATGAATATTCCTGGCTCATCGTATAGTAGTATTCCATTTACAATGTATTGCATGGCAAATATAGTCTTTCCAGCTCCAGAGGTTCCTGTAAGCAAATATGTTCTATCTCTTAAAAGCCCTCCTTCACATAGTTCATCAAATCCTGGAATTCCTGTTGGAACTCTTTCAATTTTCTTATTCATAGGTTACACCTTTTTAAACATAAAGCAGAATTTTGTTTTACAAAGAAATATTTAAAACTTAAACTTTAAAATTTTACCTTCAAACTTTATACAGATTCTTCCAACGTAGGAAAATATATTTTCATTTTTGCAAGTCAAAAGCTTGTAGCAGGGGCTGGTATTTTCTTAATTCAAACCTTGAAAAACTTAAATAAGTTATGAAATGTCGCTAAGAAAGTCTCGCCCCTCGAGGCAGGGATGAATTAAGAGAAGTGTGTAGGGGAGGTAGGTGGAGCATTAGTTTTATAAAGCCTCGCTCTGGTTTGCTGACGTTGGGCAGAAAGGAAAGTCAAACAAGTCCCGAAAGGGAACTATAGCTCGCATTTCTGCAGGGACATACGGGTTTTAACAGTGTGCTGATTCACTTCGTGCATATTCGATAAGGAGCGAGGCTGAGGGTATGCACAAACTTCCCTGCTAAGAATTCTTGCCCTTTAGGG
>CAZCHG010000103.1:0-3980 GCA_964498465.1 uncultured archaeon
AGGACATACCATATCTTATCTAACCTTAGATGTCATCTATATACCTTTGGGTATCATACCATATAACTACCTAAAATTAGAATTTAAATTCTAATATTTTAAAGAAATGAAAAATTTAAGTGTTATTTTTACAAAAAACTGTGTTAAATACTAGTTTTGAACGTGTACAAATATATGATCTTTATGATAGGGTTCTAAATCACCATGCTTAAGTATGTTAAGTTTACTTTCCAATTCTTTAATTACTTGTCTAAATACTTTCTGTGGTTCCTCAGTGGAATCTATACTTCTTGCTTTCACCATTATTAATCCTTGCCCTCCCCTCTTTAAAAATAGTTTTACATTTTCTAAAAAAATTTCAATTTGATTTTTTTGTGCTATGTCTTGGTATACAAAATCTACCTTTTCAACTATACCGCTATATTTCCATGGCTTCGAAGCATCTTCAAGAATTGGTATTATATTAGGTCTTTCCTTAGCTAGTGATAAAAATTTGAGAAACGGTTTAGGTGATATTTCTATAGCGTAAATGTATCCATGCTCAACTATATCAGATAAATGACTAACAGTTGTACCAGATGCAGCTCCGAGGTAAAGTATTCTCCAGGACGGATTTATGTTTATGTAATGGCCATTTAATAACATAGCAGCTAACTTACTTCTGCTAGCAACCCATTCTCTATATTCTAATATCTTTCTTTCACCATAGTGACTGGAATATTTGCTTTTTGTAACTATTATGCTTGTATTATCTATTTTAGCCAAATATACGTTATGCATTATTTTTCTAATTATTTTAAACTTATCCATAGTTTTACAATCTTCTTAAACTCTCATATTTATTTTTTATGACTTTAAATAAGTCTAATCTCTTTTCACAACTAAAGTAATCTAGTTTCACAGCTATAGCAATTTTTGATGCAAGAAATCTTGCCATTTTTCCTCTCTTTCTCTTTGGAAGAAATCTTATAAATGGATGCTGGAATATCACTCCATGTTTTGGAATTTTTGCGGGTTTTCCTTTTTTAATTCTTGATATAGCCTTATAGAGACTTTTTTCCGCACCAAGAAGCTGTATTGTACTTGCTGGCATTTTTGCTAGTTTTTCTAAACTCCCTGCTTTTTCTAAAAGCCTAGCAGCTATGCTTGCTCCTACTATATTTGTCAAATTTGGAGCAATTCTCTCCATAATCTTTTTAATTTCGAGTTCCACATTTTTTCTTAGTTTTGTTAGATCATTTATCCGACTATCCAATTCAGAACAGATGTCTGTGATCTTAATGTTTTTTAAGTCTCTTAATTTCTCGGATAAAACATTTATAACTTCATTAAGTGCATCTAATGTTTTCAGTAACATTATGACATATTTATCGTCCTTACTTAATTCTTGTTTAATTTTCTCTTCAGTGAGTTTAATTGCTAAATCTCTTAGAGTTGCATAATATTCTTTTTCATTTTTAAATAAGCTTAACCCTACATCTTTAATAGAAAATGGTATCGGTAGTGTGTTGGGATCATTTGAGGAATTTAAAAAACTTTCAACGAAGTCTCTACTTTTAACTAATTTTACTTCATCGTTAGTCTTCTCAATTACACCAAACCATGTTTTCCATCTCATTTAAACAAAATCTCCCGATTAAGTTTTTTCAACCTTTATTTCTGCTCCTTTATTCCTTCCACGCGTTTTAATTATATCTATACCTGGACATCTTTCAGCAAAATACTCTTTTGCAAAGCTAACTATGTCTTTTAAGCTCTCATCAGTAATTGCATAGACGGCTGGGCCTGTGGAACTCATACCTATTGCTGGAACATACTCTTTTCCAGTGGTAATAAAGTCCCAAATTAAATCTCCATATTGATTTATTTCTACTTTTTTGAAACCCAGATGTTGAATCTCCCATATTCCAGATCCGAATGAATCTAAGTCAACTTCAACAATGGATGGTAGGATTTTCATCAAAATTATGTGAGAGATTTTCCTTACATCTTCCACGGGTATTGGACAATGCTTTTTAAATAAGTCTACTTCCATTTTTCCAAAGAGACCACTTAGGTTTGGAATCACCACCACAACTTTCCAGTCAGGGAAATCCAGCCTGGATAAAACTGGAGGTGGTGGTGCGGTACTAGCTGATGATGGAAGAAAACCCTTCTTAACTTTTATTGAATGGCCGCCATCGAGTATAAAGCCTCCAAATTCGAAAACGGATACGCCTATACCAGATGTTCCACCTCTTCTTACAATTTTTGCTAATTCTCTTACGCTTAGATTCAAGTTGAATAGTTTATTGTAGATTTGAGCTACTGCTAGTGATATTTGTGTACCACTTCCTAATCCAACGTGAGGTGTATA
The DNA here is from genome assembly GCA_964498465.1 of uncultured archaeon. GTDB lineage: Archaea > Halobacteriota > Archaeoglobi > Archaeoglobales > Archaeoglobaceae > CAZCHG01. The sequence goes on from CAZCHG010000103.1 coordinate 2,357, forward strand.
GTCAGATAAGACTCTAATTTCAACTTTTTTATTGAAAATTGAGCTAAGTCTCTCTGCAACCGATTTAAATCTATCTAAGTTTATTGCATCACCAGTAACTTTTAAACTATCTGATTCACTACCGATTACTTCAACATACGGTTCCTCTAAGGCAAAACCAATTCCACCATCAATTCTACCTATGCTTCCATTAAGGTCAATTAAAGTTAGATGTAATCTAGATGGCGTTCTAATTTTTACTTTCATTATATTACTGTTTTATGTTTCTCTCTTTTTTAACTTTAATCTAAGCTTTTTTAAATAACCTCTGTTTGAAATTTGAACAATATAAGCTTTAGGAGCTATAACTGGCACTCCGCGGCCAACTATTAGCTTGACGAGTTCACTTACTTGTAAGGAACAATTAAGAGAATACGAGACTGGATCATACTTAATTTTGGGAATCTCTACTTCAAAGTATGAAACACCGTCTGGAAGAAATGTTGTTATAAAGTTTGGCATAAAGAGAGCACCTAATTCCTCTGCAACCTTTGCACTGTCCTCTATGTGTTTATGTGCTATAATGATATCACAACCTTTTAATTGTTTTTTTAACTCTTTAAAATCAAAATAAAGGTAGGATACTACATATGATTCATCAGACATTGGATGTACAACGTCATAATTATTAGCTTCTAAGGGCTTGATTGTTACATCAAGCAAAACATCATTGGGGGTTATGAAATCACCCACATATTTTATACATCCGAATCCACACCTCCATAGTAATTCTAGGACTAATCTGGAACCTATGACACCTATCTTAGTTTTTTCTAAGTCTTTTATTGCCTCTTCATCACCAAGTCCAAGCCAAAAAATCTCCCTCAAAAATGACCCTCCCACTTTTAACTTATTTATATTAATTTTTCTCTTTAAGCGTTTTAAAATATAAAATCACCAGAATCTCTAGGTATTTTAATTTAATGTTCTTATCTAGCAAAATAAACACTTAAGCTACATTATAAACCTTCAAGAAAAATCAGTCAATATTTATTTTAATTAGAACGTAAAATGCTTGCAGTTTTGCAATTGATAAATTTTTCTCTAAAATTTTCTGATATAAAACTCTCAAAATTTTTGCAATTTCAGGACACAATGTAATCTTTTGAAATATTGTAAATCAAAATCCTTATTTTCGCAAAGGATATAGTATAAAAATATTACGACTTTTACATTATTGTAAAAAATAGCAAAATCGAATCATAACTATTTTAAACCATATCTGTTAGAAAAAATTAGTGAGAAAAATGGATGACATTAACGATAACGAAATAGATGAATTTCTCCTAGATTTGCTTGAAGAGGAAATAGAAATAGAAGAAGAGGATGAGGCTAAATTAGCTGAAATTTATAAGCTAGCTATGAGACTCATAAGATTATTAGAAGATTTGAAAAGCCATGAACTAAGGGAATCAACATCCTTAATGTTAATAAGAGAGATCATCGGTGATGATAAACTACTTGCTGGTTTAGCATCAAAAATGCTTCAGGACTTAACCTTAGGCTTCAATGGTGATGAAAATTACGTTTCATAATTTAAAAATTAATATATAAAATTACTTTTATAACAAACCAATATGTTTAC
>CAZCHG010000104.1:0-3930 GCA_964498465.1 uncultured archaeon
TTGTTACTGCTCTGTAAGGCCTATTACAAATTTGCAGCATTTTAAATGACTAAGTTCTCGTTTAGATAAAAAAGCTTAATTAAATTCTTTTTAAAAGTAAAGTAAAGCTTATTTTACGATTAAGAAGTAGGCTAGATGGTCATCAAGGTAACAACTTCTAGCGATTACTACAGAGCAGTTTGTTTAATGTTTAATGTAATTACAAAAAGCAAACTGTCAATAAAATTATTAGTGGAAACGAATAGAAATAAATTAAGAAATTCATTTAATAGTTAGAACAGACATTAGAAAATTAATATGATTGTTGAAGAAATGGGAAGTAGTTTTGTTAATTTGGAAGAATTAAAGAAAATACAGGAAGAATTAGCTAAGAGCGTAGATCTGAAGGATAAGGTAAATTTAAATGACTTAGAATACATAATAGGAGTAGATCAGAGTTTTTCGGGAGATATTGTTATCTCAGGTTCAGTTTTATTGAACTTCAAGAGCTTAAAAGTAATTAAAAGTGAAATTAGCATAGATAAGGTAAAATTTCCATACATACCGACATTTTTGATGTTTAGGGAAGGGGAACCAGCAGTAAATTCAGTAAAAAAGGTTTTGAAACACGTAAAAGAAAAACATATAGAGAAAACCGTGATCATGGTTGATGGTAGTGGTATTGCGCATCCTCGTAGATGTGGTTTGGCTACGTTTATTGCATTAAAAACAGGAGTGCCATCCATTGGTATTACTAAAAAAAGACTTTATGGTAAAGTTGTTGAACCAACAAAGGAGTATGAAACAACACCTATTCTTGATGAGGTTAGCAATGATTTAATAGGATACGCTTTTAAGCCTTGTAAAATTTGCAAACCTATATATATTTCACCAGGAAGCTTTATTTCAACTAATACTGCTTTGGAAATCGTAAAAAAATGTATGAGAGGATATAAACTCCCTGAACCAATTAGACTAGCTCATGATATAGTAACTAGCTATAAGAAGAAAATAAAACATACTGGGCAAATGAAACTGGATTTTTAGGCAGATATAATCCTTAAGTGTTTTTATGGTTAAAGCTTTTAGTAAGTTTCTTTGTACCTTATTCTGAAAAAATGTTAGCAAATAATAACATGAATAAAGAAAGAATAGACTGGGAGAAATTATCACCCAGGGAAATCAAAGCTGAATTTGCAAAAATAAATAGAAAATTCGTTGAAAGATATGAATTAATAGATGATTCAGATCAGTTTTACTCATATCTTGCTAAACCTATTAGAACCAGCATAAGAATAAACACGCTAAAGATTGATCCTGGATGTGTTCTGAGAAGGTTAAAGGATAAAATAGATAAAGAAATACCTTGGTTTGAGTTTGGATTTTTTGTAAAAGATAAAGAAATTGGTAAAACAATCGAGCATAAGTTAGGATTGATATTTCTTCAGGAAGCGGCGTCAATGATACCTCCAGTTGTGTTGGATCCAAAGCCTGGCAGTAAAGTCTTAGATATAGCCGCAGCACCGGGTGCAAAGACAACTCAAATAGCACAACTCATGCAAAACGATGGTTGCATAATTGCAAATGATGTAAAGGTTGATAGAGTTAATATTTTAATATCAAATTTACAGAAATGTGGAGTATTAATAGCTAAGGTTACGTTGAAAGATGGTAGATTTTTTGGCAGGTTTGAAAACAAGTTTGATTATGTGTTGATTGATGCACCTTGCAGTAATGTTGGTATGATTAGAAAAAACTTCAAGTATCTTAAAATTTGGAGCATGAGAGATGTAAAAGCGTTATCGAGGTTACAGAAGGAGCTACTGCTAGCAGGCTACAAATCTCTTAGGCCAGGTGGGACTTTAGTTTATTCCACATGTACTCTTGATCCCTTAGAAAATGAAGAAGTCGTAAATTTTTTGCTTGAAAAAACAAACGCTGAGTTGGAGGAAATCGATATAAAAGTAAAAAGTAGAAGACCCTTCACAAAATTTGAGGGAAAAGAGTATTTTAAAGAAATAAAGAAATGTCTGAGAATTCATCCACAGGACAATGATACTGAAGGCTTCTTTATCGCAAAAATAGTAAAAAATTACTGAGGCGTTTAAAGTATGAATGATGTTAATGAAAAAAAGGTGCTAGAACTCTTGAAGAAACAATTTGGTATCGATGATTTTGACTTTAAAATTAGATTTAGCGGTAAAAACAAGATATATGTATACAAAGAATGTAATAATGAGGATTTAGGGATAGAATTGTATCACTTTGGACTCTATTTTGGTAGACTTGAGAAAGATGGTTTGAGATTGTCTTTGGATGGTAGTCAACTGATAGCAAAAAAGGCAAAAAAAGGAGTACTTGAGATAAGTGATAAAGAAGCGCAAAAATGGATGAAAGGTGAAAATATCACGAGAAAAGGTATTTTTGGCTACGTAATAATTAAGTGGGGAAATTATATTCTAGGTTGTGGAAAAGGGAATGGTAAAGTTATAAATAATTTTCTGCCGAAAGATAGAAGAATAAGCTAGAAGAAATAAGCTAAAAATGAGTGCTGAAGTCTTACGTTTGATTTTTTAACTAACTATGACCAATTAAATCCCGCAATAAATGTTGATTTTGAAGGTCAATCAATTTTAGGGAGGAAGAGTTTTTTGCCTTAATTAATAAAGTTAAACCTGGTATTGCTAATGGAAGTAGAAGAATTTCTATTCTAAAATTGTTTATGGGATTCCAGTTTTCGCCCACTATTACCATATCAAGCCCATTTGCAAGCAAAACTAGTGAGTACAAAATACCAAAGATTGCAAGCATAGCGGAGCCAAAGTAGAAGAATTGTTCATAGTTTTCAGTCACAAGGACGAATACCGGTTTTACAGAATTCTTTGAAGTGCTTAAGCCACTTTGGATTGAAAGCTGGACACTCTTCAACAAATTTAACGAAAATCTTAAACTGCTTGGCGGTTTCAGAATGAAGAACATGTTCTATTGCGCATGCATCTTCTTCAGCTATTTCCTTTGGAACCCCAAGCATGACTAAGAATCGAACTAAGATTTCTCTTCTTTCTCTTACATTTTTAGCAATTTCCTTTCCCTTTTCGGTTAAAGCTACATATAGCCTCTTTTTATAAACAACGTATCCCTCTTTAGCAAGTTTTCCGAGCATTTCTGAAACAGTAGCAGGCTTAACTCTTAACTTCTTGGCAATTTCCTTAACCCTAGTGAATCCTCTCTTATTACTTAATTCGTAAATAGCTTCTAAGTAATCCTCAGTTCTTCTACTTAACATGAACTATCACCTTCATAGCCAAGCCTCTTCCAATAACAAACTTAGAACTACTTATAGAGATTAGAATGGCTCCACCTCTATTTCCTAAAACCTTAATTCTTCTGCCAGGAATAATTCCTAAAGCTAAAAGCTTACTTATAACTCCTTTACCACCAATAATATCTACAACAATACCTTCATCACCCTCTCTGAGCATAGCTAGGGGTACTTTAAAATTTAGGTACATCGAAATTAGGACACCCTAAATGTACTTAAACTTTTTGAAACACCTAAAAAATAAATATTTAGAATAAAAAATTATATATAAAATTTGTATTTAAATTAAAAAAACTTATAAAAAATTTACTAAATCATAACTGTAATTATCAACAATTTATCTTATGGGCAAAGTCAATAAGCCAATTTAGAGCCCTTTAACGGTATTGGTTAAAAATATAAAAATGAATTTAATTTAACATCATAAAGATGTTAAAAACTCCAGCAAATTTAAACATTCTTTAAAAGAAGATATAATGAAAAATTTTGTTGTTGAAAATACAGATAAGAGATAAGAAAGAAGCAAGGAAAGTATTACAAAACGTCGCTAAGAAAGCCCCGCTCTTTACAGTAGATGACAAAGTTGGCAAACAAGTTTATAAACTTTATAAAGGCACTTTAAATACCTA
>CAZCHG010000105.1:0-3830 GCA_964498465.1 uncultured archaeon
TCTTCTATATCCGCACCTATTGCCCTTCTTGCCCCTCCAACGGCTGCAGCTAGCAGTATGGTTCCAGTCCCGCAGAATGGATCTAGCACAACTTTACCGCGGATATCCGCCTTCTTCGCTGCTATTAGTGCGTTTCTTAAACTAGATGGCTGGGGGTGCAGCTTGTATAACTTGTTCAGCCTTTTCTTAAGCCATAAGGGCAATATTAAATCATTATTATTTATATTAATAATAATCACCTCACTCAAGCCAGTTTGTAAAAACGTGACCGCATTTATTACATCTGTAGACTTCTTTAGCTCTCTCTCCGAAGTCACGGAAGTCTATGAGATCTATGTCTAAACTTTCGCATCTGGGACATCTTATTAAATTGTAAAGTAAATCGCACTCCAGAATCATTTCGATTCACCTAGATTTGGTCCAAAAATCAAAAAAGCCAGCTATTCCCTTCCCCCTCCGTCTGCTGTTCAGCTTTCTGATCTCTTCCACTGTCTTTCCGATTTTGATTTTCTTTCTCAATATCAGCCACGCCAAATTCCAATCCTTCATTTCGATTCACCTAGAACAGGCTTGTTTTGATATTCTTCTATGAAACGTCTTATGAGATATCTCAGAGCATCGCTTACACTGTGATATATTCCTGATTTCTCCAACGCTTCGAGAAAAGCATTATATTCTGCTTCAGTTACAAAAACCTGTATTCTCTTACTAAGTTTGGCAGGTTTTTCATATTTTACACATTTCATTACATCACCTATTACGTAATTCATTATTAAATAACATATTTAAATATTTCGGTAATAAAGTACATTGCATATAGCATCACATACAACGCTATACGTGATGTAGAAATGAAGAGAAAACAAAGATATGAGATTAAAAGTGATAGGGCTCAATTAGTTCTAGACGGCTACACAAAATCAATAATAGAAGAACTGATGGCAACGGGCGATTTCAAATCAATTTCCCAGCTCTTGCAGATAGCGGTAATAAACCTTTACAAGGACTACGAGGCTAAGGGAAAGCTGAGGCGCAGAGAAGAGAGGAAAGAAGAAGAGGAAGAGGTTAAGAAAGAACCCAGTTTAGGAGTTTTCAGGGGGAAGAAGGAGTTGGAATAAAAATAATCTTAGCTGTGATATTGGAGAAAAGAATTAAGCGTTCTCTGCCCGAAAAACTCATTAAGTGTTTTTAGTTCACCTTTACAGATTTTTAAAGCAACATCTACATCTTTATCCTCAAGGGTTTCCAACTTTCTCTTTAGGTCCAACCATGCTCTTACGTATTCTCCCTTTCTGCAAATTAGAATGACTTCATAGACAAATCCTCCACCCTTACCTTTAACTCGAACGTAATCCACAAAATTTTCAAATTTACGTAAATTATCTGCCTTTTGTTTAACTTTAACCATGTATTGGCTTAGAAGATCTTTTATATCATTGCAAGACTGCCACCAATTTCCTCCACAGAAATCATCGAGAGCTTTCATGTTATAACCCCTTTTTGCCTTAGAGAAAACTCTATTTACGCCGCTTGTCTGAAAAACAAATAATATATCTCCTCGATATCTCAGTAAATGTTCCAAAGTAGGCCATTTCACTTCCAAACCCTCACAATCTATGAAACAAAAGTAGTGATCAATTTCATTGAGGGGAATATCATAAACTTTAATATTACAATCCCCTCTGAGTATACTGTAATTTGAGAATGCAAAATGTCTAAGCATTCTATTTAATGTTCTCTGTTTTTGTGGATCAAGTTCTATGAAAACGTGATGTTTAAATGGTTCATGAGGTATTAAGAACGAAAGAAGGGGTGAGCCTAAAATCACATCTCCAGTTTGTTTGATGAAATTGGCTCCAGAAGAGGCAAGCAAGTCAATATACCAATAATTGGAGAAGTGCTTAGGAACTATCTTTGAATAAACTGTAAGCCACCACATCAAAGCAATCAGCTTAAGAGGTGTCCAAAGATTAGCTTTATATAACTCCTCTTTATTAAAATTGGCTTCAATCTGTTCTACGTATTCTTTTATTAAAGCCCTTTCAAGTTTCTTGGATAGCCATTTTAAAGGATCAAATTCTTCACCCCTCCTTCTCATACCAAGCTCTCCTTATAGTTTTCTCAAGAACCAAAAATCCGTTATTTCTAAGTTTTTTAATCAAAAAAAGGGTTTTGTCAAGCGAAGGTTCAGGCAGTTTGTTACCATAGTTATCGTATCCAACATAAATCATGAAAGGATTGATTTTTTCAATTTTTTTCCAGAAATTCAGACTGAAGTCTAGCACTGGCTCTATTGATATAAATTTTGCATCCCATTCCAGCTCTATCATTGCTTTTATCCTTTTACTTGGCTTTGGTGCTTTGGATATCCCATCATATATCTCATCGTTATCTGTCTCAATTGTAGCACCTAAAATTGCGTTGTCTGGGAAATCGAACTCGTGATATCTCGATGGATTTTTCGTTAAAAATAGAAAGAACGTATTTGAAAATCTTCTTACGTGTTTTAGCACAGTTTCAATCCATTCGTCTGGAATGAATTCTCCAAATAAGTCACCCATGTCACTGACGAAAACTATTCCTCCTCTAAACTTTTTATTGAACTCTTCTTTGTTCAATCTTGGAGTGAAACCGTTACAGTATCTTTTACTGTTTTTCAATCTTGTTTCAGCTAATCTTCTTGCCCAACAGTATTTACAGTAGTGCAAACACCCTGTAACAGGGTTCCAAGTCTCCGTTACTATGTTAAACATTTTTGTCCTATGTTCGCGCTCTATGAGTTTGCATAAACTCCTATGCCTCTTAAATAGGGATCTAAGTCTTTCACGCGCTCCCTGAGGTAACATCTCATATTTGGAAAATTTATCCTTGAGAATAACGACTACCTCCTTTCCTATAAATTCTTTTGGCAAATAAATATGCCCTATTTCCGATCCCTCTCTTGGTTCAAATTTACTAACAAATTTCTTAACTATCATTTCCTCTTTTATCATTCCGCCACCATTCAGCCTATGTTATATAACAGCATCTATGCAATTATATGTCGTTATAACTATATTAAACATCTTTTAAAAAGTTGAAAGTTAAAATTATGTTAACTTCTAATATACAAAAAATAGTGCCTAATGTCAGTTTACTGCTAAAAAGCGGAGTTTATGAGATCTTAAAAACCATAAAGGAGTGCAAAGAAATTTCTCCTTCGCAAATTGTAGAAAAGGTAAAATCCATTAGCGAAAAGACAGTTTACAGCCGTTTGGAAGAGTTTGAAAAATTAAAAATAGTTTCGGTAAAGGCTGGAATAAGCGATAAAAAGAGGCCTGTAAAGCTGTACTTTCTTACACCACTAGGCTTAGAGCTTGTAAGTAAGCTGGAAGAGCTGGATGAGATTCTTAAAGAGAAAATCGAAGCTGAAGTAGCAAAACAGCCTAGTTTGGGAGTATTTAGAGGAAAGAAAGAATTAGAGTGATTTGAGAAACAAGAGGTAAATGTGGAAAAAAAGATTAAATTGTCGCTATATTTAAAGAGCAAAGGTGTTATTTTATGGGTAATAAGACAAATGATACATCCAACAAATTAAACGAAATTGAACAGGGAATTAATGAGCTTAAAATTCAAGTAAAGGAAATTAAGGATGATTTAGATAAGTTAAAAAATCAGCTAGATAATTCTACAAAGAAATCTGAAATTAGCATCGTGCTTGCTGCTTTAGGCGTTGGAATAGCATATCTTTTTTTCGCAACACAGGTTTTAAGTGAGTACTTTTGTAAGCCTGTTCATCCTCTTGTCGGAGGAGTAGCCTGTGTTGGAGCAATTTTAATAATAACATATAG
>CAZCHG010000106.1:0-3781 GCA_964498465.1 uncultured archaeon
TAACGATTTGTGGTGCATCCAATCCGTTTTGCTTGAGTAAATCCAAATCTGAAAAATGCGGCAATTAGAATTGTCATTTCATTGATGAAAATGTAGATACACGATTTACAAGTAGTTTGGCAAGATAATCAAAAACAGCTCCAGATACAAAACTTATAAGAAGCACAAGTAATGCGAGCCAGAAGGGAGAAGGACTAAAATTTCGAAAGTAACTGAAAGCAATCCAGTTAATAACTAAGCAACTAACACTGCCAATTCCACCATTCAAAAAGTCTGTTAGAATTCCCATAGCTAAGAATGAGAGAAATCCAAATACACCAAAGTAAACTGGATCAGTTATTCCATACCAAGGACCTCCCAATAGTATGAAGGAGACTGTTAAAATTGCTACTATACTTCCGTGCCCTTTTCCATAAAATTCCCTCGCCAATGCAATCCAAAAGATGTAAAGAATTCCAGATAATAAGCCCAAACCTAAGCATGGAATTGTTTTTATATTTAAAAAGTTTGATAAAGCACCCGATGGTGCAAAAAATGATAAAAGAAAGCTTATTGAAGATAAAAGGAATATTCCTAATGCCTTGTATATCTCACCATGGACATTTTTTGCAGATCTCATTTTTCTTCATCTCCAATAAAAATTTTCTGTGCTTATCAAAGCTTAAATCGGGATAATGAAAACCCATTTCATGAAGAAAACAGCATGGGCTTGCAACGAAATCCCAGCTTAAAAATATGCAAGACAAAGCGACTGCACACGGTCTTGTTTGCTTAGGGGGTGTATAGATTTTTATACCATAATCCTTTCCAATTTCCTTAGCAATTTTGCATGCTAATTTAATCTTTTCCCTTGGAAGAGGAGAAAGGGAGGGATTGTGTGCATAGAATAATTTGTGTAATACAACATCTAAACCGTTCTCACCTGCAAAAGTTACAATTCTTTTAATGTCTTCTAAGTTTTCTGGAAGAATAGTTATATCGATAAAAGTTTTAATACTATTATTCCGCTTAACGAACTCACTTATATTTTTAAATACTTTTTCCTTTCCTTTTGTAGTGAAAATACCAAATGCTATTGAATCTAGATTACTGTTGAGAATATCATCAAGTTTCTTATCAAGAATCAGTCCATTAGTTATCAAACTTGTCGTAACTCCTTTATCACTTGCAATTTTTACCATTTCAAATAACTTAGGATGCAAAAGAGGTTCGCCCCATCCGTGAAATGCAACCTCTTTAAAATTTTCGAAAGGTATTTTTAAAAAATCGTCCAAAGAAATATATCCAACTTTCCTCTTGCTTGTAACTCTCATGCAAATTGAACAGTTTGAATTACAATCATTTGTAACTTCAAGCTGTAAAGTTTTTGGCTTTAATTTAAAAAATTTTAACATAAAAAATTAAATAGATTTTACAATTCTAAAAACTTTGTATCCAACTATTGATAGAATTGTTATTACTGCCAAAACCTGGTTTATCAGTAAGCTTGTTGCAAAACTTGCCGATGCTACGCTATTGGCAATTGTTGCAGAAATAGGCGCGCACATCTCACTCACCTCTTGAGACTAAACCTTTTACTATCAAAGCCACTCCAGCCGCACCACTAACTATAGCTAAGATAATTGCTGGTAAAGCACTAACTATGGACAACACTGGTGTCATTGAAACTGAAACTGGTGCACACATACTCTCACCTATTAAATGCTTAGTATCACTATATATAAGCTTTGCTATTTACTCTTCTTAAATTTTATTGTTCCATCTTGTATTTTCTTTTATGAAAGACATTATAAATTTGTTTAAATTACGAAGCCATCAAGTTAACGCCTTAGTATATAATTATAAAAAGAAAATTTTGAGTATTATTTTTCCTCTGCAAATCTTCGCCTTCTTAAACCCTTCCAAAGGTTTACTGTAAATATGCCTGCTACTGCTGTAAGAGTTGCAATCTGCCCGATAAGAACAGGGAACATTCCTGAACTTTTTACTGCTCCTACTGTAACTGCAACTGGAACACACATATCTTTTCACCATTCTTCAATAAGATATTTAGGAATATAAATGTTACTATTTTGAATATGGTAACAACATTTATAAATAATCAATGAGAAAGTAGCAATAAATAAGAAAAAATTTGGAGGTGAAGCATTTTGAGAAGGAGGACAATTGCAATCGGAATATTAACTGCAATCATTATAGTTGTATTAGCAACGCAAATTCCGGGAACATATGCAACTGTAAGTGCAGAAAACTATAACAACCTTGGAGTTCAAGAGTATGAGAGAGGAAATTATGAGAAAGCGATCGAATATTTCACTAAAGCGATTGAGCTTAAGCCTGATTATGCAGAAGCTTATTTCAACCGCGGTCTTGCTTACTTCAAGACAGGAAGCTACTATAACAGAGAACCTTACGAAAAGGCTATCCAAGACTTTACTAAGGCTATTGAGCTTAAGCCTGACTTCACGGATGCGTATTATCATCGTGGCTTAGCCTACATTCAGTTTGTACATTATTATCGTAAGCCTTTCAGCCAAGATATCATCGACAAATTCAATAAGGCAGTAAACGACTTTAATAAGGTGCTTGAGCTAGATCCTAATTACGCGTTAGCCTATGCAGGACTTGGGAATGCCTATTATCGCTATGGGGAGTGGGAGAAAGCCGACAAATTCTATGATAAGGCGCTAGAAAATAAGGATTGGATTTTGGCTAAAGCCGGTAAGGAAGGATTGGCAGGCGTGTATTATAGTAAAGGTAGGAACTTGTACCAACTTCAGAAATACTTCAGCGATGCCGTACGTAATTACGAGAAGGCAGTTGAATTATACCCAGACCTAAGAATTGCCGTGGGTCACCTTATAAGTCCTTACATGAAAATGGGAGAATACGAGAAAGTTATTGAAACTGCTACCCACGCAATAGAACTTTCAGAGAAAGAGAAAAAGTATGGTCATATGTATGCCTATTATTACAGGAGGGGAGAAAGCTACTGCATGCTTGGTGAGTACGGGAAGGCGATGGCAGACTATGAGCAGGCATTAAAATTAAAGAAATCGTACAGAATCTACATTTCAATGGCAAAATGTTATGCGAAAATGGGGGATGAAGATGAAGCCAAAGAATATTATGAAAAGGCTATAGAACTGTTAAGCGAGAGCATAGAAAAGGAAAAACAAGCGAGAAAGCTTGTCAGGTACTATGTGCAGAGGGGAGAATGCTATCTAAACCTTGGCATGTATGAAATGGCACTAGAGGACTTTCAATATGCTCTGAAAGTGTTTCCGCCCGGTGAGTATTACAAAACCTACGGTAAAACAGATTATTATGTCGAGGCTCTAAAATTTATAGGGATAACCCATGCAAAAATGGGTGACATAGCAAAGGCTAAAGAAACACTAAATGAGGCACTGAAGCTTGCAGAAGAATACGAACTTGTATTAACAGTTAATGAGATAAAGGCTGAACTCGAAGCGTTAGCAGGTTAAAAAATCCTCCATCACCTATCTTCTATTTTTGGGGTAGAGTAAGTTTTCTAAGTTGACAGGAATCTTTATGCATAAAAATTTATGTTAAGACCTTCTTGATTTAATATACAGTCCACTCATCACAGCAGCTATTATCACTAAAACTCCTATGATAACATAAACCCATGATGGAATGACCTCAATAGTCTTTTCTGCTGGTCTTGGCATTAGCCCAATCTCAACCAGTGGATTTACTCCTGCAGATTCCAATTTTTCAATGAAAGTTTTATTGTTAACATCAAACCTTTTCATGA
>CAZCHG010000107.1:0-3683 GCA_964498465.1 uncultured archaeon
AAGGATGTGGGGTTTTCCTTCCCCGAAAGGGGAAGAGGGGTTACCCTGAATGGGGACGAGACCGATGATTTACTCCCGATGAACCCTGAGGGAGTTGAGGTTGATGTGTCCCAAGGCGGATGTTCGCTCATCAATGCGGACATCCGCTGAACCCCGTGTTTTTTAACGCTTATACTTTGGGATTTTTAAATGCAGTTTGTTTATAATAAATAATTACTCTTTTTAGAATGCAATGCAATCATTAAATACGTTGCTAGCTTTCTTATTTTTTAAAATCTACTTTTTTCTGATCTTTACACTTCTTAAACGTCAGGGTAACATTACGAATTTATAAAATCTTAAGATAATAGCTTTAGATCACAAAAAGTTTGCGAGGTAATTTATCATGAGTGTTGTAACTTTGTTAACAGATTTCGGAGATTTTTATCATGGAGTGATGAAGGGAGTAATTCTAAGTAATGCTGGTGTAAATGTAAAAATAGTAGACATTACAAACTCCATTGAACCTCAAAATATAATTCAGGGAGCATTTCTGCTTTACAACTCGTATAGGTATTTCCCACGTGGAACAGTGCATGTTGCAGTGGTGGATCCAGAAGTTGGCGGGAAAAGAGATGCAATAATAGTTAAATCTAAAAATTACTTTTTTGTAGGACCAGATAACGGTTTACTGTACCCTTCATGCAGTGAAGACGGGATAGAAGAGATTTGGAGGATTGAAGAATCAAAGATAACGTGGGAAATATCAGAAACCTTTCATGGTAGAGATATTTTTGCACCAGCTGTAGCTTATGTATTAAATAATGAAATTGGAAAGATAGCTACAAGAAAAGATAGAATTAAAGAGCTTGAATTGTTTAGTTATAAAATTGAAGGAAATAGAGTTAAATGTATGGTGGTTTACATAGATGAATTTGGAAATATCGTTACAAATCTGAGAAAGGAGGAATTAATGAAAAGAAAACCAAGATATATAATATTTAGAGGTGAAAAGATACCATTTGTCAGAACCTACTGTGAAGTGGAAGTTGGAGAACCGCTAGCACTTATAGGAAGTTTTAATACACTTGAAATCAGTATAAGAAATGGAAACGCTAGCAAGGAATTTGGAATTAGATACGATCATATTGAATTCGAGTTGGGGGAATAATGGAAATGATCGACGATAGAGAATTTGAAAGAACTTTTATAAAAATGGTAGAAGTTTTGAACAAACATTTGCCAAAGGAATCAAGAACTTTGGCGGAAATGTTGAAGGAGGAATTTCCTACAGTGGTTGGCAAGGACGGAAACGAGTATTTAATTGAAAAAAAAGAAATCGAATTTATCTCGGAAAATGTAGATGAGAAACTTTGGAACGAGTTTAAAATACCAATAATATTTGAGATGTGTAAGCTTGGCGCGGAAACTGTTGTTTACGTTAGGAATAAGCTGCATGCAGATTTTATAAGCAAGACGTTTGGAATTAACAGATACAAAGATGATGCCTTGATGTTGTATCCATATGAACTATCCAGAATTAGAAAGAAACTTAGAACCGCATCGCAAGTTATGTTTAGAATTCAGATTTAAATTAATTTAAATCCACAAGACTAATCTTTTTGCCGTATTTGATACGCTACAATTACTTTCTGTGTTAAAAATTTTGAATTCAACTTGATTGCTGCTTTTGCTACTGTTATTATCAGAGATGTTTGCTGCCCATATTGGTATAATCTTTGGATTTTTTACGTGAATTGTGTATATTTTTACGATATCTTCCATAGGATCCACAAATGGACATCTTGTTATATCTCTTGAGGGGGCAAAGAGAAACAGGTTGTAGTATCCTGGATCAGCACTCTCCTTTACCTTTATCGTAAAGTTAAAGCAGCCATCCACTACTGTTACAATTTTGTGACCATTAATTGAAAATTTACCCTCTTTTACTTTTTTCACACCCTCAAAAACATCGTTAGCACTGGCACAAACAACTATGTAATCCACAGTGGTTGTACCGGATATCCTTATTTTACCCCCTCTTACTACTTCGATTACACCATTATCTATACTTTTGGCTTGACATGATAGCTTTTGACCTATAACTTTGACTAGTGCGTAATCGCTTAACTCGTTATATGATATCTTTAATTTGTACACAGTTTCTGGCGCATCGGACCTTACGACAAACTCTCTTTCAAAAACACCATCCGCACCGACGTATAAATACTCTACATCATTTACATCTTCGAAAAGTGTGCTGAGTGGTGGATCAGAAGTTAGAGTTAGCTTAGTTCCTGGTTCTAGACTGGATATACCTCTTATTTTGACTTTCTCACCTCTTGCCCAAGTTATACAGTTCTTTGAGTTTAAATCCTGATCAAAACTGTAGGACAGTGATACTGGACACTGTGCAAACAAATAGATGATTAAGACTATTGCTGAAAGCAACACAGTCAGTCTGGTACTATTTAGTGAGAAAAACTTCAAAGCTGACCAACCTCAGTTAAACTTTAACTCTATTATGAAAATATATGTTTTTTCCAAATATTTTTTTATGCGTTACAAGTAGTTTGCAAATTCGATTGGCAAGGCAACTTTTAAACATTTTTGAACAATTTTGAAACATTTAGCCACCGTTGAGAACTTTAAACTTTAAAGGTAATATTTTATGATCGGCTGTATTTTTGTTTTTAAATGATAAAGCTAATTCTTGCAGCATTAATAGGATTCCTAGTGGGTATACTTGGAGGAATGGTTGGTTTAGTTCTGGGCTCGCTGAGGTTACCAGCAGTTTATGCTGTAATTCCATCCCCACACATAGTTGCTGGAACAGCCTTAGGGATAAACACTTTAGCAGCTTTTGTAAGTGCTGCTAAACACTGTAAGGCAGGAAGAATAGATCTCTATGTTTTCTTATTCATGGGCAGCTTTTCTTGGGTTGGAGCATTTCTTGGTGGGTACTTCTGTGGACTAATACCTCCAGGAATACTGCTTATAATGATAGGGGCAGTTCTAATACATTCTGGAGTAACGTTGTTTAGGGAGAAGAAAAAGGAAAGCAAGAAAGTTGAAGTTGTTACAAAAAAAGCTGAAAAAGGAAAAATAATTGGAGCATCGTTTTGGGGTTTTGTAGTTGGAGTAATTGGAGGTATGGTTGGACTTATACTTGGTGAGCTAAGGTTACCAGTTATGCTAAAAAGATTAAAAATGGATCCAAGGATTGCAGCGGGAACAAACGTTACGATTGGTTTCTTTTCTGGACTTTTTGGATTTGTTGGACATGTTTTGCATGGGAATTTTGATATAATAGTTTTAGTTGCAATGGGATCAGCATCAATGGTAGGTGCTTATGTTGGAGCGCATTTGACTGGTGTTGTGAAAAGAGAAACATTAATGAAGGCTATAGGTGCTACCTTGATACTAATTGCGATATTTTTAATAAAAAAAGGAATATCACTGCAGTTCTTCTAAATAGAGTACTTTTAACACTTTTAGTAGTCATGAATGATTTGATATTTGCTCCAAGAGACTAGTGTTTAGTCTAGATTTGTTTAATCTAGGAGTTCATCAAAGTCTTTAGATCATTTGCTGCTACACTGAAGGAGAAGAAAAGAAAGTTAATAGATGGAATTCGATTGAAGAATAGTGCTCCGGCCGGGATTTGAACCCGGGTCGCCGGCTCGAAAGGCCGGAATGATTGG
>CAZCHG010000108.1:0-3618 GCA_964498465.1 uncultured archaeon
AATTTATTTAAGGAGGGAGATATAAATGTGTTATGTTCACCAATGCTCACAAAATCTGAAACTGTTTCGCAAGGCGACTCTTTTGTCTTACTTTTTACCATGCCTTTCTTACTCTCACTCAACTCTTTTACTTTCAATAGAGCAAGTTATCATGAATTTTAAAACTACAGCAAAAATTAAATTCCTAATTTATCAGTTAATTTTCTAACTATGAGTGAGGATCTTATAAGAGGTCTGATTTTGCAACTTGAGGATTTAAAGAAATCATCAGAAAGAAAAATAAAAGAAATATGGTCATTATCTGAGCGAGATTTGGAACACTTAATTGAAATGTACAACGAATTAAAGCTAAGCATTTTATTGAATTTGGGTCAAGAAGGTAGAAGAATAATTGATGAAATGCCAGAAGTGAAGCCCTTGAGCATGGATGAAGTTTATGCACCAGCAGTGGGTGAAAGAAAACTTACTGATATAATATCAGGATGCGATTATGCAATAGGAGTTTTAAATGAGATTTTAAAAAAAAATTCCAGTTGATTTGCTTGTAAAAATTAGAAGATTTAGAGAAGGGTTAAAACTTTTGAGTTTAAATAAATTTTTGAGCAGGGATCTGTCTGAGGCGATAGATGCATTATCAAACGGTTTAGTTCTATCATCTGCACTAGTTCTTGGGAGAATCTTAAAGATATATCTTCACATCTCTGAAAAACGTGATGAAAAATTTAACAATTTTATTAACAAATGCTTTAACGCGAATTTTAGCCCTAGAGTAAGTGATATAGTAGAAATTTTGGAAGTTTTATTCAAAAATATAATTGAAGTAAATTCTTGCTATGAGAAAGCTGTCGGGATAAGGAAAGTTTAAAAATCCCTAAAGTATTTACGATGTTTTGCTTTATGCGTCTTAGAATAATTAGATAGAATTAAAGGTGATAAGGTTTGGTAGTAAGAGGGCTGAGAATTATAGCAAAGAATGAAATTGGAGTATTGAGAGATATAACAAGTATTATAGCGGAAAAAGGTGGAAATATAACTTATTCACATACATTTATAATCAAATACGGGGAATATGCGGGTAATGCGTTAATTTATTTCGAAATAGAGAATGGAAATTTTGAAGAAATGGTAGCGGAGATATCAAAATTACCAACTGTGATAGAAATTGAAGAAGAAAGACCGTTTGAAGCAGTTTTTGGAAAAAGAGTAATCATATTTGGGGGAGGCGCTTTAGTATCTCAGGTTGCTTTGGGAGCGATTACAGAGGCTGACAGACATAATTTAAGGGGAGAAAAAATTAGTGTTGATACAATGCCAATAGTTGGCGAGGAAGAGCTCGCTGAAGCTGTTAAAGCAGTAGCAAGATTGCACAGAGCCGAAATACTTGTTTTAGCAGGAAGCTTGATGGGTGGTAAAATAGCTGAGGAGGTAAAAAAGCTGAGAAAATATGGAATACCTGTAATATCCCTCAGCATGTTTGGTTCAGTGCCAGCGGT
The DNA here is from genome assembly GCA_964498465.1 of uncultured archaeon. Classification (GTDB taxonomy): domain Archaea; phylum Halobacteriota; class Archaeoglobi; order Archaeoglobales; family Archaeoglobaceae; genus CAZCHG01. The sequence goes on from CAZCHG010000108.1 coordinate 1,494, forward strand.
ATCTGATCTGGTTGTTACAGATCCGGTGATGGCTGGAACTTTAGCAGTTATGCACATCTCAGAAAAAGGTAAGTTCAAGCTCGAGAGAGTTAAGGGTAGAAAACTATAAAAAATTACAAATGAAAAAATAAAAATTAATAAATTATTTCACTCTTACTTTTCGTTTAACCAATAACACTATCGCTATACATAAAGCAAAAATTACACAATAAGCTTCAAATCCTGGACTAACTTTTATTTTCTTTTTGACTGTAGGAGTTTGTGTTTCTTTTAATTCAGGATAGTAAGGTGTTGGGATCTCTCCTATTTCAACTATTTCTCCTTTTGGATAAATCTTAGCGAAGCTTGCTATTAACTTTGACAATCTCTCGGACAATTTGTAGTATGTTAATTTATCTAAGGTTTCTGGAGCAGTTTGAGCAAACTCGTAGTAAGCTACGGGGAGTATTGGAAACGCAACCTTTTCAACCTCACTTAGAGCAGACTCTGCACTTTGTTTTGAGGACTTAAGTTTACTTTTAATGAGCTCATCATCAGCATTTATTAATTCAATAGATAGACTTGCCTCGGTTATTGAATTTATGGCTGAAATTGCTGCACCTGAATAGAATTCATCATTAAATTGTGATCTTGATAAAATTAAGCTCTCTTCAGCTCTTTGTAGCAAATCCGAATAACCACCTATTTTTGCTGCGTATACGATTAAAGATTCTGCCTGACTTAAATAAAATTGAGCCCTTCTTTTAAGATCTTCTTTTTTTATTAAAATATCCCGCTTTATATCTTCCAGCAAGGATAACCATAGTTTTGCACTTTCTATTCTTTCTTTAGCAAATGCTAGAAGATCTAATGCGTTGTAAAAATCTCTAGATTCCCTTGCTTTTTCTAATAAATCTTTAGCTTTTGAAATTCTCTCTTCAGCTGCTCCGTAGAGTTGAAAAGTTTGTATTCCAATTTTCTCAGTTTTTCTTAAATTTTTAAGAAAGCTGTTAATTTCTTCCTCAGTTTTATTAAATTCTTCTTCAAGAGCTTGCTTACTTTTTATCGTTTTCTTGTAGATTAGTGATCTTATCTTTATTTTTGCAGCAAAGTATCTGCTAGTTGAAGTGTAATAATATCCAGCATCATAATTCTTCTTTGCATCATCAATTAACTTTCTTATGTCTTCACTTTCTTTTATATTAAGTTTTTCCATCTCCTTTTTCAGATTTAGGCATTGATTTCTCATTTTATCAGCAAGTTTCTTGAGAATCTCTGAATATACTGAGAAATTAAACTGAACTGGAGGTTTAACAATTGTAAACCCAGTGTAATATTTTAAAGCATCATCAATTGTCTCTACTTCTCTTACATCAACACCAAGTTTCTTTCCGTATTCTACAACATCAAAGGGTTTTACGTATGTTGATATGAATATGAAGGGACCGTGTTTTTCCTTTTTTGTTTCCTTGACATAGACTATCCTTTGCCCTTTTGGTACGAGGAAGTACTTTGCACCTTCTTTTGCAGCAGCCTCGAGTTTGTAAGGTATTCCACCCACTGGGCCTATGAACCCATCTGGATATATCATGCCAGTCATGTACACATCAGGTTTTATCGTTAGATTTTTTAAAGCTGCAATGGTTGCAATGGTCATGACTGCACCAGCTGATGGACCGCCAACTATTGGAGCATCAGCTTCTATAATGTAAAAGAAATTGTATTTCATGAAATCTAACCCAAGCAAATCACATGACGTGAGAGCAGCAAGTTGAGCGCTACCCTGCATATCAATTTCTGTATAAGGCGATGTAGATACGAACACTTTTCCATTTCCAGGAGTAACTATTACAGTTATGTTGATTACTACACCTTCTGGAGTTTCTCCAGATTTTACAGCTACAGCTTTAATTTTTACTACCCTTTCATTAACAAATTGAGCGCTGGCCTCGCATACAAACAAGCCGGTGATAATTATTGATATAGACAAAAACAATACTATTAAAACACTAAGTCTTGTGAGCGAAACAACATTTTTATGGCTTTTCATAACTTTCATAAAGTTAGAAAAGTCCTCTTATAAAATCCTTGCCTTACAGAGCAGCAACAATTTTCGTAAACATTGAAGGAAATTAGTCAATTTTGA
>CAZCHG010000109.1:0-3615 GCA_964498465.1 uncultured archaeon
CTCGATGAAATGAAGAAAATAAAGGAATATTTCAAGAAAAAGGGAAGAAACCCATATGACATTGAGTTACAAAGTATAGCTCAAGCATGGAGCGAACATTGCTGTTATAAAAGCTCTAAATATTACTTAAAGCAATATCTATTTAGTGAAAAAGATTATGACTACGTAATTTCTGCAATAAAGGAAGATTCTGGAGTAGTAGAGTTTGATGAGGAATACGCCTATGTTGTAGCTTTTGAATCTCACAATCATCCATCTGCAATAGAACCGTATGGAGGAGCAGCTACAGGAATAGGAGGAATCCTGAGAGATGTATTGTGCATGGGAGCAAGACCAGTGGCTTTAGTAGATCCTTTATTTTTTGCTGATTTGGATGTGAGATATTCTGAACTACCTAAGGGAACGAAACACCCTCTTTATTTACTAACGGGAGTGGTTGCTGGAATTAGAGATTACGGAAATAGAGTGGGAATCCCAACTGTCGCTGGCATGGTTTTCTTTGATCGAAATTACTTGACTAACTGCATAGTTAACGTTGGATGCGTTGGAATATGCAAAAAAAGCAATATTGTGCCAAGTAAGGCTGGTGGACCAGGAGAATATTTCATAATGGTGGGTGGCTTAACTGGAAGAGATGGAATCCATGGTGTAACTTTTGCATCAGCTGAGTTAACTGAGGAAAGTGAAAAAGTTTCAAGGGGAGCGGTGCAACTTGGTGATCCAATCATTAAGGAGCCACTGATACATGCTTGCTTAGAAGTTGTAGAAAAAGGACTTTGCACTGGTATGAAAGATCTTGGAGGCGGCGGGTTAAGTTGTGTAATCGGAGAAATGTGTTTTGCTGCTGGAGTAGGAGCAGAAATTTGGTTGGACAAAGTGTTGCTTAAAGAAAAAGACATGGCTCCTTGGGAAATTTGGATATCTGAAAGTCAAGAAAGAATGATGTTAACTGTAAAGCCTGAGAATGTCGACGAAGTTTTGTATATTTTCTCCAAATGGGATCTACCAGCATCAGTTATAGGCAAAACCACTGAAGGAAACGTGTTAAGGATTTATTACAAAGGTTACAAGGTATATGAAATGGAAATTGACTTCGTTACGAAAGGTGTTGAGTATTGTAGAATACATAAGTATAGAGAAATTGAAAGAATAGATGAAACCAAGGAACCAGACAATTACGAAGAAATTATAATGAAAATGATAAGCCATCCTAATGTTGCCAGCAAAGAATGGATAATTAGGCAATATGATCATGAGGTTGGAGGTTATACTGTATTAAAACCTCTTCAGGGGAGAATAAATTTTGAAGGACCTGGAGATTCTGCAGTCATAAAACCTACTGAATCTTGGAGAGGTTTAGCTTTAACCACTGACGTAAACCCTTGGATGACAAAGATAGATCCATTTTGGGGAACTGCATCGGCCTTTGATGAGATGATAAGAAATTTAATATCAGTGAACTCAAAACCTCACAGTTTTGCAGATTGTTTAAATTTTGGAAACCCTGAGAAGCCAGAAAGAATGTGGGATTTCGTTCAATCTGTGAAAGCATTGGGATGGATGGCAAAGAATTATGAAATTCCGTGCGTAAGTGGAAATGTCAGCTTTTACAATGAAACTGCTTATGCTTGTATTCCACCGACTCCAACTTTATTTGGAATTGGAATCGTTGAAGATATAAGGAAGGTTATAACAGTTGATTTTAAAAGAAAAGGTAGTAAAATCTTACTAGTTGGTGAAACTAGAAAAGAATTTGGAGGTAGTCTGTACTCGAAGGTAACTGGGCAGAGAAGTACAGTTGTTCCAATTACAAGTCCATTAAAACTTAGAAGATACGCCGATACTTTGTTAGAACTTTTTAATAAAGTAAAAGTTTACGCGTGTCACGATTTAGCAGAAGGAGGATTGGTAGTATCTTTGTTAGAAATGTGCATAGCATCTGGGCTTGGAGCAACAATAGATCTTTCTGAGCTACCAGAGGAAACGTATGTTAAGTTATTTTCCGAATCAAACACAAGATGGTTGATAGAAGTCACGAATTCGAACAAAGTTTTGAAACTATTTGAAGACAAAGGCTTAAAAATTTACGAAATTGGAGAAGTATCTAGTGGAAACATTGAGATTACCGACAATGGTAAGCATATAGTTGTAGATTTTGATAAAGCAGAGAAATTCTGGAGAACAAGTTTATCTAAATTCCTAGCGTGATAGTTTGGGCGATCAAATATGGAACTGAATGAGATTAAAGTTGCTGTGTTAAGAATAGAGGGTACAAATTGTGAAGATGAGACGGTTAGAGCATTTAGAAGTTTAGGAGTGTATTGCGAAGCCGTGCATCTTAAGCAATTCTACAGCGATTTGATAAAGGAATCTGAGAGAAGGAAGATATCCGATTATAACTGCATAATACTTCCAGGAGGATTCTCAGCTGGGGATTATGTTAGAGCAGGAGCAATATTCTCTGCTAGAATAAAAAGTGTGCTAAGAAAGGATTTAGAAGATTTTATAAAGACAGGTTACCCTGTTTTGGGAATATGCAATGGTTTTCAGGTTTTGGTTGAACTTGGAGCTCTTCCAGGGTTTGATGAGGACAATCCTATTTCTGAAAAACAACAAATGGCATTAGGCATAAATGATTCCAACAAATTTGAATGCAGACCAACATTTTTGAAGCATGAAAACAAAGGTAAATGTATATTTACAAAAAAGCTGAAGAAAGATATAATAATGCTTCCAGTAGCTCATGCTGAAGGAAGAGTCATTTTTCCTGCAGGAAAAGAAGAAGAATATTTTGATTTGCTGAAAGAAAACGATCAGATTGTTTTCAGATATGTTGATCCCTCAGGAGAATACGCTGGATACCCCTGGAATCCAAATGGATCTATGTTTAACATTGCTGGAATATGTAACATTAAGGGAAACGTTTTTGGCTTGATGCCTCATCCAGAAAGGGCTTTTTGGGTTTATCAGTATCCAAACTGGGTGCATAAGTTAAATCCAAATGATTACGGTGACGGAAAACACATCTTTGAAAGTATTATAGACTATCTCTTAAAATTTAAATAATGAACTTCTTAATTTAAAGAAAGAAAGAGAAATCTTATTCTGCAATGCCGGGGTTGCAGAGTGGTACTGCGCGGGCCTGGAGAGCCCGTGCCCGAAAGGGTTCCAGGGTTCGAATCCCTGCCCCGGCGTTTTTATTAAAACTACTTCGAATCTATTGTAACATCTTTTGAAATCGATCAAGTATGCCTCTAATATTTCAAATTTTTTTAAAATATTTAAAATAAAAATAATATAATAATAGTTTTTAATCTTTCTGCTTTAGGGTAGTTATATGACATAATACCTAGTAAATGGGTACTGTGTCGTGAAACTACCTGCTTTAGATATTGACTGAACTACTGAACTAATAAATTTTTTAGGTAGTTGTATTTATACATACATCGAAAAGTATAAATTATATATTGTATTATGATAAAACATGGTATGCCCTTTTTGTGGTAGTGGAAACATAGTAAGGAAAGGATACGACAGAGGAAGGCAGAGATTTTATTGCAAGGAATGCAAGAGGCATTTCATAGAGAAGGTAAAGCACAGGAGGAGGTATCCGAA
>CAZCHG010000110.1:0-3454 GCA_964498465.1 uncultured archaeon
AGCGGAGAACAGTGTTCACAATATTAAGCTTAGCTAGCCTAGAATAAGCTAAGAATTAAGGGATCGGGTCATCAAACTCGCTTGAGTTTAGTATTTTATCAATTAATTTAATTTCATTGTGTTTAACAAGTAGTCTACAATAGCACTTCTGGTTTTCCGATCTGTCTAGACTCTTTTCGTATTTTCCTCTATTGTTTTTATAAATTAGTTTGTCAACTTTTATCTTTATACCTTGTAGAGCGGTCAAAACTTCATCTATTTCCTTTTTAATTTTCTTAATTTCCTCGAAGGCAATTCCATTCATTTTATCCATACTACTTATCTATATATTTAATTATATAAGTATTACGCATTGCTTCCTAAGTACTTTAAATTTTTGTAATTTTTATAATTTAAACCATAAAATTAGTTAGTGTATCATAATTACTTTTTAGTTATTTTGAAGAGATCCATCATCATCCTCGGCGTGTAACTTTCAAGAACATCTATTTGATTTAAGTAACTGTTATAAAATTTGAGGAAGTTAGCAGTATTTTTCATATATTCCGTTTTTAAGTACTTGCTTAATTTTTCAATGAAGTTTAAGCTTTTATTAAAATTCTTTGGCAGTAGATACCCTCCACCTTCGATAAACCTTCTTAGAAATTCATTCAAGTCTCTACTACTTCTAAAATTACTTATTACTATGGATGATAATATGCTGCTAGCAACAGGTTTAAACTTATAGTGATTTCTAAATTCACATATCAATTTTCTTGAGTGTTTATCCGAGACATTACCAGAATCAGCTAGCTTTAAGATTTGATTTATCTGTAGCTTGTCCAAAATTTTATTTTCAGGTAACTTATCCAAAATTTCAGCATTGGCTTTTAAACTCTTAATAAAATCTTTTATTGCAGCTTTTTCATTAGTTTCCTCATTCCTATCGGCTCCATGTAATTCTAAGGTTTTTAAGAGTTTTAATAATGTCTTGTTAGCCAATCTTTTCCTAATACTTTTGCCAACAGATTCAGCAGTTCTACGATCGTACACTTTTGATAATTTTTTCAAATCCATTAGAGTTTTTTCTCCAAACACTGCATTTATATATCCCCTAGTGACCGAATTAATCAAAATTTGCTTAATTGCAGCTTTACCTTCATCCGATGACAAAAATCTATTTAAATCAGATTGATTTCCTGAATTTAAAATTAATGTATAAAGATTTTTGACAGCAGTTTTATTTTCATCAAAATTAAAAGTCTTAGTTAATGCATCAGCAATTATCTTTCTTGGATTTCCACTATATCCATACTTTTTTAATACAAACAATCCCATGTTTGACTTTAACGGAATAGATAATGCTCTGTAAACGTGGCTAGGTTTGCTCCTTATCTCAGATTTAATCAAACCTATATTCTTTATTAGATCTAATCCTAACCCAGCTTTCGATAGTTTGTATGCTAAAAGTTTTGTTAAGTCGTTATCGGTGGAAAAATTTGCAATTCCCGTTATATCGGTAAATACGCTTGTTGATAAGGGTATCAAACCCTGCGCAAAAGTTACAGGCTTCTGAGTGTTTTTATTGCTATAAATTTTTCGAGCTGTTGATTTAAAGAGTATTTCAAACTTACTGTGCAATCTCTCAACCAAAAACAAACTTTCCTTAAAGAATCCTGCCATTTGAAATGATAAATACGGAAAAGTAATAAGTATTGTAAAAGAGCCTATAGCCAATGGTATTGATGTTAAAGCGCATTTCTCAGCAAATGCTAATAAAAAGGCTCCAACTATTGAAAATATTGGACTTGTTATTCCCAAGGAAAAGAAGAGTTCCGCAATGTCAGATAATCTTCTCAAAGGTCCCACTCCTATTATTATAAAAAAGCACAATATTGGTAATAATGCTGATACTATGTGTACAATTGTTATTCTTGTAAAGAGTAAAACGATTATCAGAACTAAAAAAGATGTAACTGTTGATATTAATCCAGATAATGCCAAAAACACCGATGGTACCACTGCTCCTTTAGAACCTATTATAGCTAACGTGGAAGCTGGAACTAAAGTCATTATAAGATTTGTAAGTGAAAAATATCCATAATTTCCAGTAAATTCAGAAATTATTATTTCTCCAATTTTATTTGTAATTTTACAGATAGCATCTATTATTGTAAATCCAAAATACGCCAAAAATATAGCTAGAAAAATTCTTTTAGTAAGTTCTTTCAAAATATACTCCCTTGGTGAGCTGAAAATAAATATTTGATAAAAACCTAGAACTGCAATGCCCAAAGGCAGTAAATACTTTATAAAAATTTTAAAACATGTTCTCCAAGCATTTTTTGTAACTTTTTCACTACTTGGAGGAGGTATAGATATTACCCACTTATGTATAAGCAAAGCCAAAGACCTTGCACCAATAATTTGCAAAATTTCACTTTGATTGCTGCCATTTTTGTAAAAAGTTGCTTCTACGGATTGGGCTTCTACGTTATAAATTATTATGAATAAAAATAATAATGACAATAGAGAAATCATACTAAGCTTTTTCATCATACACATTCTCTAATCTATAAGTAAAGCTTATATATGTTATGCTTACTACTTATTAAATAAGTATGTTCAAGAAAAACTGCGCCTCCAATATAATACTCCAACTAAAGCCATCTAAAAAAGTAAGATCGCTTCCCTTAGCTGAAAAGTTCATAAGGATTTTAGGAAAAGGTATACACGCTTTTGAAGTGTGGAGTATTGGTAAAATATGTCAAATTTTCATTTGCTCATCCAATTATGACGTGGCTAGGAAAATTGCAAGTCTATACCCCTGTGAAATTTATTATTCCAGCAAAAAGTTTCCATTTTCTAATTTAGATGATTTTAACGTTGGATATCTAACATTATCAAGAAATTATTGCCCCATTGACGTAAGCTTTGATTTTGACCCTTTAGATATTCTGCTTAAAATGATTAGTGGATTTAAAGCAATATATCAGGTTGTATTTACAGAGATTAACAATAATAAACTTTTTAACAGAATATTTGGTGTTCTTAAAGATCTAAGAGATAATAAAACTACTAGCGAACTTACAAATAAAGCGAATTATCCCTTCTTCAAAGTTAGCATTAGAGTAGCAATAAATTCAAAGTTAGACTTACTGGAGGATTTCTTCAAATTTTTTAATAATTATAAATTAAATCAAATATTTAAAATTAAAAAAATTAATAATAAAAATAAAGCTTTTAGAATGATGACATCCAGATGTATGGAAAAGTGCATTATTCTTTCAAGTTTAGAGCTGAGTTATCTTGCACATATACCAGGATCCGAGATTACTGCAAAAAATGTGGAATTTTCCACGTTTGTTTAAAGTTTGTAATTTTAAAGCTTATAATTATATTCATACTTTAAAAAGATGTTGCCTTGCAGAGCAGTAACAACTCCATAGATTGATAGACAATCTACAATCGCAAC
>CAZCHG010000111.1:0-3431 GCA_964498465.1 uncultured archaeon
TGGCTCGAAAAGCACGGCGTAAAAATTGACTAATTTCCTTCAATGTCTACGAAAATTGTTACTGCTCTGTAAGGCTTTGTGATGAAGGTTTAGATGCTCACAACTTTTCTATTTTACTTCGCTCTCTAAAAACAAATTAGATATGGCTTATTTTCTTCCATTAGCGAATACACAAGAGCATTGGTTTAATCTTTATTAATGTTTTAAGGCTATTTTCGGCAGTTAAATTCATTTATTTTTTACATAACCTTTTCATTTTCGTAGAAAAATTTCTGCAAGTGATGGAAAGATTAAAAAGTAAATAGAAGTGACCTCATCTGACCTCCTCCCCCGCCCTAAAGGGCGGGGGTTTCCCCATAGGGGAACCGGCTTTTGCCCCGTTCTCACGACGGTGTCATCGCCTTCGGTTGGTGTCATCGGGGCTGGATCAGAGCAACCTTCTATAACATTTTCAATCATTTTCAATATAATCTTTGTATGAAAGTTTTGGATGACACGAACCAACCTCCTATCCCCTCTCACCTCCCCTAATTCCTCTCCGCCCTGAAGGGCAAGCTTCCTTAGCGACATTTTGTGAGATTATTACACACCTGGTTGTTTTAAATTCGATAAAGATTGCATAAATACTAATCTTTTGACTAAATTTAACAAGTCGAAAATAAATCTCTCAAATAATCACGGAAATTAAAGAAATATAAAACATCTTTATAAACATCTTTAAAAAATATATTTAAAGAAATCTTTAAGTCGATGCGGAGTTGTTGAAAATGGCAGTGGTGAAAATAGACGGTAGTTATGGAGAAGGAGGAGGACAAATTCTAAGAACGTCAATAGCTTTATCTTGCGTTACAATGCAACCAGTGGAAATTGTAAACATTAGAGCAAACAGACCAAAACCTGGTCTCTCAGCTCAGCATTTGAAAGGAATTGAAGCAGCAAAAATAATAACTGATGCCGAGGTAGAAGGTTTAAAATTAAGATCAACCAGAGTACTTTTCAAGCCGAGAAAGTTGAAGCCTGGAAACTTCAAAATAGATATTGGAACTGCTGGAAGTATTTCTTTAATTCTACAGACAATTTTACTACCGCTGATGTATTCTGGCGGTTATAGTAGCGTGGAGATTATAGGAGGTACAGATGTAAGCTGGTCACCACCAATTGATTATATTAGATTCGTTACATTTGAAGCTTTAAAGAAATTAAATGGTAATGCTGAAATTGAACTGATTTCAAGAGGTTATTATCCAAAAGGAGGGGGTAGAATTAAATTACATGTAAATACGTCAAAACTCATTGGAACAAAGTTCGAAAGAATTGAATGTGAAGTTATTAGAGGAATTAGCCATTGCTCGAATTTACCATCCCATGTTGCTAAAAGGCAAGCTGAGGCAGCCAAAGCAATTATAGAGAAAAACGGATACAAATCAGAAATTCAAACTGAAGTTAGAAGAGAAATTTCTACTGGTAGTGGTATTACTTTGTGGTGTGGGTATAAAGGAGGAAACTCGCTTGGAGAAAAAGGAAAGAAAGCTGAAATAGTAGGTGAAGAGGCAGCAAAGATGCTAATTGAAAGATTAAAGAGCCAAGCGAGTTTTGATGAGCATTTGGCAGATCAAATAATGATTTTTGCGGCAGTGGCAAAAGGTAAAACCGAATACACAACTACCGAAGTGACTTTACATCAAAAGAGCAATGCATACGTAATAAACAGTTTTCTGGGTGAATGTGTAAAAATTGATGGAGGTACTAAGACAATTTTAATAGATGGAAGAAATCTATAAGGTTGATACCTTTTAAACTATGAATAATGGAAAAAATTTAATTCTTAACTTTTTATTTCTTGAAACTGCCTTAGAATTAGTACCTAAAGAGATTAGAACACATTCATCAGTAAAGAAAGATGCAAAAAGAAGAAGAAAGAAACCAAGCAAAATAATTCTTGATGATTCTAAGCACCATACCGCTATGAGAATTTTGGACAAAAAAGAAAAAAGAGGAAGACCTGATATAATTCATCAGTGTTTGCTATCGCTTTTAGATAACCCGTTTAGAGATTACTTCAGAGTTTACATTCATACGTTCGACAATAAGATAATATGGATAAATTCGCAGACAAGGTTGCCAAGAAATTATAATAGATTTATTGGATTGATGGAAGATCTTTTTGAGAAAAAAGTAATAAAAACAGATAATCTTAAACTTTTGGAAATTTTAGACGCTGATTTAGATACATTATTAAAGAATATAGATCCTCCTGTAGTTATATTAATGAGAGAGAAGGGAAAAAAGGATAGCTTAGAAAAATATCTTGAAGCAAATGCAGTTATAGCTATTGGTGCTTTTCCTCATGGTGATTTTGAAGATAAAACACTGAATATATTGGGCAGATACAATTTAGTTGAGATATCCTTTGGAGAGAAACCTTGCACAAGTCTTTATATTACAAACAAAGTCGCCATAATTTGTGAGAACTTTATAACTAAATCTAAACCTCTGTAGTGAGGTTTTAGGATTTAAAATTTGCGTAAGGTTTTGAAATATGAAAGAATTTGATTTAATCAAAATTGCATCCAAAATTTTTGCTAAAAGCAGAGAAGATGTAATCATGGGAGCCGGAGAGGGAGATTGTGCAATAGTAGAAATAAAAAATCTGGAAAAATTAAAATTAGTTTTTACAACTGATAGTGTAAGGGAAAGTACAGACTTTCCGCCTTATATTAGACCCGAAGAAATAGGACATTTAGCATTGGCTGTCAATTTGAGTGATTTAGCAGCAAGTGGAGCGAAACCTCTTTATTTTCTTTATACATTAACGTTAATTGAATTTGACCTAGATTTTTTCGAAAAATTAGCAAAAGGTATGAAAAAATTAGCTAATAAGTACGATGTTGAGGTAGTTGGAGGAGATATTGACTCTGGTAATGAAATTCGTATTTCTGGGTTTGCAGTGGGAGTTACTGAGAAAATCGTGACACAATCTGGGGCTAAAGATGGAGATAAAGTTTTCATCACAGGTTTACTTGGAAAAGCTCAGCTCAGTTTAGATCAATTAATGGCAGGAATTGAAAGGAGCAAAATAGCATACCCAGACTCTCTTTATACACCGGAACCAAGGGTAAATGAAGGAATGGAAATAGCTAGGTACGCTAACTCAATGACAGATATAAGTGATAGTTTAGCGGTCTCGCTTAATTTGATAGCTAAAAGAAGTGGTGTAAGAATAGAAATAGAAAAAGATAAACTTCCACTGGAACATCTTTTACCTTACGTTGACGAAAAAAAAGCATTGGATTTGTTCATTTACTCTGGAGGGGATTATGAATTAGTTTATACATCAAAAACTGGAGAATATGGAATTGAAATAGGAAAAGTGAAAAAAGGAAAAGGTGTTTGGTTAGTTGATGGAAAAACGAAGAAGAAAATAGAATTTA
>CAZCHG010000112.1:0-3386 GCA_964498465.1 uncultured archaeon
AAGCTGTAATCACACAGAATATAGACAGACTTCATCAAAAAGCTGGGAGCAAAAATGTTATAGAATTGCATGGAAGCTTAGAGAAGGTTAGATGCATCAGGTGTGGAAAGGAGTATAAGTGGGAAGAAATCGAAGAAAAACTTGAACATGAGATGCCACCAAAATGTGAATGTGGAAGCATACACCTTAAACCAAACATCGTTTTCTTCAACGAACCGTTAGATAGAGATGTATTGAGGAAGGCATTTAGCTTAGCGGAAAGGAGTGATTTGTTTATAGTGGTGGGGTCATCCCTCGTTGTTTACCCAGCAGCACTAATACCTTTAACTGCAAAGGATGGTGGAGCTAAACTTGTTTTGATTAACAAAGATCCCACAGAAATGGATTATTGTTTTGACATAAAAATATATGGAAAAGCTGGGGAAATACTTCCAGAAATCTTAAGAGCTGTGGAAATTAGAAAAAATAGATTTAGCTAAATTTTTCTACCTCTGACAAAGTCATATATTATCCTAGCTTGTTTTTCACCGATTCCATCAACCCTAGAGAGCTCAAGAATGCTTGCATTGACAATTCTATATATCGATCCAAATTTCTCAAGGAGTCTTTTTGCCTTTTCCTCACCAATTCCTGGTATTGCTGTTAACATAGCTATTTGGTTTTCCTTTTCACCTTTTTTTATCAATCTTGGTTTTGTTTTTAGATCTCCACTTTCCACAAGCTTATTTATGGACTTTAATGCATAGCAAAAGTCCAACTCATCTTTAAAAAACAAGGGTACAACTCTTCCATAGTTTTTCCTTAAAGCCAGTGAAACTATGCTACCTATTACAGCTTCTCTCCTAAAACCTCTCATGAGTAAAGCATCATCAAGATCCCCTATAATGCAGATAAAAGCAAGCTCATAGCGCGAAGATAACTGATGTACTTGAGCAAACAATCTACCGTCTGCTATGGAATTTAAATAGTCATTTACATCTTTTCTTTCAATTGGAACTTCGAATCCTTTGTATGAAACTAGATAATCACCCACTTCAAGTCTTTTCCTATAAACAGGGGCTTTTATTTTTCTTAATAATTCTTCTATTCTCTTTGGTTCCCTATCATCTATGAAAATCATTAAAATTTGTAAATCCTCTGCTAGTTATAAAACCTTTCTTTTAAACTAGAAAGTTAGCAAATCAACATACCAAGATTTCCACTGGAGAGAAAATATCCTTAAAACATCTTAATTTGTGATTGAAATTAGCATATTGATTAATTTTGCTGCCTTATTTGCATTTAGCAAACTTCTATAAAACTACTGTTCGTAAAATTTTGCTTTTTAAGGCGGGGATAATGAATGGGGGTTTATGTGAAAGTTTAGGAAGACCAAATACTCGAAATTTAATCCAACTTATAAGGAAACACTCCTATGGAGAAGAAAGTTTAAATTGAATTGAGATTTTTCGAGTTTTGAGTTAATTTAATTGATAGATAACAAGCTAGTTGAAAATAAGACTATTTACAAGTAAACCCTTTAACTTCCATGTGAAGCTTTGCAGTAAAGATATGGAAAATTTTTTTATACTTTAGCGCGGGTAAATCATAAGCCTGTAGTTTATTTAGACACTTGTCAAAAGTTTAAAAACAATCTAGTTGTACATAATTGTATTACAGCCAATGTAAACTGTCAATAACTCTGCAAGGCCGTTTTGAAGAGAGTTTGACGTTAAGTTTTAAGAACACCTTTTAAAAAAGTACATAATGGAGGAAATATATTCAGTTTGGAGGTTTAATGATAAAAGCTAAGAAGGTATTAAGTTTACCCTTTTAGATCCTCTTTAGAAATCTTTGGAGAGAAAAACGTGTAAACTTGCTAATGAGCTCTAAAGAGAAAGTCTAAAAAGTGTGCGAATAAAATGATAAAGCTAAGGAAAGCATACTTAATAAAAATCTGCACCAGTGTTTGAATTTGATCAGAAAAATTATTCCCTAAATCTAATGAAGTAGAAATTTACAGTTCCACACCAATGTAAATAATTCTCATCCAAATTTTGGATTATGTTAATCTACAGATTTGCAACCTTTGATGCGCTGTATTCTATTTTTTATCTCTACACTCAGGTTTCTATCGATGCTAAAAATAATGGAATACTTTTCCTGTCAAGCAAGTAACAGGCTTTCAAATGCTTTGGCTTTGACCAGGTTTTATACCCCACTTAACTTCAAAACCTATCTACTCTCTATTTATTACAGCTACAATGTCCACCTCAGTTTTATTTCTCCAAAAATAGGTTTCAAGTTTCCTTGAAAGATGAGAACAAACAACAGATTCTACCATGTTCCTCTCTAGAACATTTTCCCTCGTATAGTATGAAAATACTCTGTATAAAAATGGATCAGTAATGTGAATCTTCTTATTTTTTCTATACTGAACTTTAAAATCTGGAGATAGAATGTGAAGGGTTTTTACACAATACATGTTTTCTAAAACTTCAATATAGCTCTGAACTGTGTGAGGTGAAGATATGAGATCTCCTTTGCGATGCTAAGCCAGCTTATCGGAGACAATCTGGCCCTGATTATGAATGATATAACTTCTTTCATGAATTTTTCACTTTTTCCAAATTTTTTCCAATCTCCAATTAGCCAATCCAAGCATGTTTTTATTGTTTTTAAGGAAACTTTACCGGCTGAGAACAGATCTATTATGGCTAATGGAAATCCTCCGGTAATCAAGTACTTTCTAAACACATCATCAATCGTGCTGTAAAATATCTTATTAGCGATCATAGCCCTATTTACATCCATTATTTCCTTTAGTGGGATTTTTCTTAAACTAATGCTTCCAAATTTTTCAACAAACTCAGAGAAACTCATTGGATAAAAGATTATATCTCTTCCATTACCCCTTCTTCCTGGAAACATCTCTTTGCCTTTTAAAATCTCCAAACTTGAAGAACCAGTTACGATTAAAACATCCCTTTTAAAGAATCCTTTATCAATCCTCGATTTTATGGCTCTATACCATTCATCCACGAATGTAATCTCATCCAGTATTATGATTGAGTTTTTTAAGCCCCACTTCTTTCTTGCAGATATGTAGGTATTCAATATATCGCCTAACTCCTCAAAGTCGGTTATTTCATCACAGGAGTAGTAAAATATTGACCTAGGATCAAGTTTTTTGAGTAGTTTCTCGTGAATAAGAATTTTCAAAAGAGTTGTTTTTCCAATTTGTCTTGGACCAACTAAGAAATGAAGAGAACAAGGCTCTAGTGGAATCTCATTTATTAAATTCGGAATCCACTTAACATCCTTGTTTTTCCACTCCTCATATAATTCGTCAGTTTCGCCTTGCGAAGCAATAACAATTTTCGTAGACATTGATGGACATTAGTCAA
>CAZCHG010000113.1:0-3359 GCA_964498465.1 uncultured archaeon
AGCTGTTCAGGATGAAAGTTGTTGAAGTTAAGGGGAACAAGAAAGGTGCATTGAGTGAAGCGGTTGAAGAAGCTTTAATCCTCTGGCTCGAAAAGCACGGCGTAAAAATTGACTAATTTCCTTCAATGTCTACGAAAAATTGTTACTGTTCTGTAAGGCAATAATTTTATAAGATGAATTTTAAAAACAAAAACCCAAAGCCATCTAAATACTAAAAGAAACATTTACCTTCAAACTTTTGATCTAATAGTTAAGAGATAAAAATATAAGTAAAAATTAAGTAAAAATAGAGTCATGGTGATTTCATGAAAGAAGATACCTTAAGATTGTTAATTTCGATATTTTTTGGTTTAATTGCAGGTTTTCTATCATTTATAGCTAGTGGTTCACCAAAAAAGGATCCTATCGGTGTGTTTATAGTTATTGGAATGTTTTACATATGTAAATTCGTTTTCAAAAAAATTGGATTAGAAGTCAAGGATAAAAGTGCAGTTGAGAGCTTTTTTACTATATTAATTTCATGGTATTTCTTCTGGACAATCTTTCTGAATTTTTAATCAAAGACTATTCCGCAAAGTTTTAAATAAATTTAGATTCCTATGTTTAAGTAACCGTTACAAAAAATATGAAAAAGATCGGCTTCAGATTAGCTGTGGTTGATAAAGATCGATGTCAACCCAAAAAATGTAGTCATGAGTGTCTTAGATTTTGTCCAATGATCAGAACTGGTCATAAAGCAATTGAGATCCTCAATAAAGCAGTAATTTATGAAAATGTTTGTGTAGGATGTGGTATTTGCGTAAAAAAATGTCCATTTTCGGCGATTTCAATAGTTACACTTCCCCACCAACTTGAGGGTAAAGAAGTACATAGATATGGCAAAAATGGTTTTGTTTTATACAATTTACCCGTTCCAAGAAAGAATTTCATCATCGGTCTACTTGGTCCAAATGGAACTGGAAAAACAACATCAGTGAAAATTTTGTCAGGACAAATAGTTCCAAATTTAGGAAAAGATAGTGCTACTTGGGATGAAATACTTGACAGATTTTCAGGAACTGAGCTATTTAATTATATGAAAAAACTATCAAATGGTGAAATAAAAGCCAGCATAAAGCCTCAATATGTTGAAATGATTCCTAAAGTCTATAAAGGTCAAAATGTAAAAAATCTTCTCTTAAAAGTTGATGAGCGTGGCAAGCTTGATGAGCTAGTAGAGCTTCTGGAACTGAGAACTTCTTTAAATAAAGATATAGACGAATTAAGTGGAGGTGAGTTACAAAGAATTGCAATCGCTGCAACTTTGCTAAAAAATGCAGACTTCTATTTTTTCGATGAAGTAACTCCATACTTAGACATTTTCCAAAGAATTAAAGTTGCAAATGTTATACGGGAATTTACAAAAAATAAGCATGTTTTAATCGTAGATCACGACATAGCAATTCTTGACATGATCGCCGATTTTGTACACTTGAGTTATGGAGATCCAGGAGTTTATGGAATAATTACAAATCTAAAAAGTGTTAGAAATGGTATAAATCAATACCTTAGAGGATTTCTAAAAGAGGAAAATGTAAAAATAAGAGATAAACCCATAGAATTTGAAATTCTCAGTCCAAGGTTTGATCTGAAATCAAAAATTTTAGTTACGTATCCGGATTTTACAAAAACATATGATGGTTTTAAACTCACGGTAAGAGGTGGAGACATTAGAGAAGGTGAAGTTCTAGGAATTGTTGGTCCAAATGCGATTGGTAAGTCAACTTTTATGAAAATTCTTGCAGGTGTTCTAAACGATGATGATTCCAAGGTTGATTTAAAGCTGAAAATATCGTATAAACCGCAATATGTAAAAGCTGAATCTTCTGTAAATGTTGGGTTGTTTTTAAAGAAAATAAATCCACTAATTGATACATCATATTACAAAACAGAGTTTATAAAGCCACTTGGCTTATCAAAACTTCTAGATAAGCCTCTAAACGATTTAAGTGGAGGAGAACTGCAAAGGGTAGCCATAGTATCTACTCTAATTAGAGAGAGTGATCTTTATCTATTAGATGAACCTTCGGCTCACTTAGATATCGAACAAAGAATAGAAGTTTCAAAAATAATTAGAAGATTTGCCTTAAGCTCAAAAAAAAGCGTTTTAGTTGTTGATCATGATATATACCTAATTGATATGGTTAGCGATAGACTACTAGTTTTTGAAGGTATTCCAGGAAAATTTGGCATTGCTAATCCACCCAAAAATATGCGAGAGGGTATGAATACATTTTTAGCTAATCTAGGGATTACATTTAGAAGAGATGAGGAAACTAAGCGACCTAGAATAAATAAAATAGGATCCAGATTAGATAGAGAACAAAAGATGAAGGGAGAATATTATTACATCGGTTAGTGAGCCACTTTGCTCTAAGGGGCAGAGCTTCTCCTGTTCCACTTGCCTTTACGGCAAAGCTTCATGCAGGAGTTAAGGGCTGGGTTCACGACAGCCCCATCTCATCGGACTCTTTATCCGATGGGCTAAACTTTGCAATCTCTTTCCCTGCAAAGGAACGTCATCGAAAACTTTCCATTTCTCGCAGGAATTCGAAGTATTTAAAACTACCAACAACTCCCCCTCCGCCACCCTCCTTGCGTATCCCCGCTTTGAAAAGCGAGGTTTTTGCGAATAGCGGTTTTATAATTAGACATGAGAGTGTTAATGTTTTTGATTTAAATTTAAAAATAAAACTAAAATGTTTGTAATTTCCTTTTCTTTCTATTTTAATTCTAAACCTCTAAATTTAAATTCAGTAATTTAACCATTCCAAATTCTTTAATTTAATTTACACCTTTTCACTTTGCAGCTTTTATTTCCCAAAGAATAAATCACAAGCCAAGGTTTTTCTTAAGTGACTAAAAATTTAATAATTAATAAATAATTAAAATAACTTTATTAATTATCTACTAAAATATGGGAAATCTAACGTTTAACTTTTTCTTGGTCTTTCAAATTTTTTAGATTCCTACGTAAAACTAAGAAAAAATTTACCATTAGTATGAGATTTCAAAGGTTTTCTTTCAAAAATCTACCTATAATCAATAATTTTAGTTCTTCATTGATACTTGAGGGCAAGATTATACTTTTAATCTTAGAAATAATTTTTTTACGCTTCAAACAAACTAAATGCGTTCACATTTGGAGATAATAAGTTTTTTACCATACTCTATTGAATAGATTTTTTTAGCGAAAATATTTTTTACTTTCAAATTTTTAATTACTTTGCGGTGATAACAATGCACAAAGAAGAACTTGTACTTCTACATTTAACGCTTTTTCAAATGAAAAGATTTTTCGAAGAAGCAGGAATTGCAAA
>CAZCHG010000114.1:0-3346 GCA_964498465.1 uncultured archaeon
ATTTGTTTTTCTGCATGTTACCTAACGGTTTAAGCTTATCTGAGGTTCTTGAAGAGGAATTTGGGCGAAGTGAAAAGCCAGATACGCTCTGTTAGGCGAAGCCGCCATCCATCCGAACGAGAGTTGCAGACTTAAGCTACAAGCGCCCCCAACCAGCATGCCATAACCCCTCAACTCCATTTATACTAGTATTCAATGTATTAAAATTACTTATGAGAACCTTACTTCCATTTTTGTGAATGAGATATACCTCGTCAATCCAAATCACGTTTTTTGTAGGTTTAACCGTATGAACAGCAAATCCAAGCGCAAACACTTTATCAAGTTCAGGTTTTTTTGGCGCCTCCAGATACTCATTCCAAGGCACTATACTAAGATTCGAGAATAAAATCCTCTCTTTTTTCCAATTTGTAGTCACTAAAAGCTTCCCACCGTCCCAGTACTGATATACTCTATGTTCATCATATATAAAACTATGTGTGAACAAACTAAACTCTATCCTTTGATTTTCCTCACATCCTGCAATATAAAATTCTATGCCCTCATAATCTGATAGATTAAAGTTATCTTCTATATTTCTCACATCCAAATCAAAGAAAACCCAATGTGTTTTAATTTTAAAGATGTCTTCCACGTTTGGTTGAATGTAATACTCCCATCTTGCTGATGTATAGTTCGCACCAGATTGGTCAATAGTGACATTAGATATATACACTGGTGGTGTAGATAGCCAAATCATAAGAATAGTCGCAATAAACGCCCCCAATGCTCCCGATGATAGAGGGTGCTTTACTATCCCACGAAGTATTGAAAGTATTTTCTTAATACTTTCCCAGAGCCTATTTTCCCTGATTTTCATTTATTTTCACCTTTCTGACATCTTCTAAGTAAAACAAGAAAATAAATATTAATAACATGATTGCATTGTATATTGCCCAGTAAATAGCTATTTGGATATTGTAAGCAATTGATTCTGTAGTCATCTTCCAAATACCTACAATGATTGAGACAATAAGAAATCCAAGCACTAGCAAGTGAGGAAATATTTGTGTGAATGGGATTGTTTTCACTTCATATCTATGTCTGAGTGTTTTAGGTGTAACTCTAAACTCCATCTTCCTACCCAATAAAGCGTAGATGGATGCACGTATAAACACAGGGAAAAGACCATTATAGAGGGCTTGGGATATAAGCAAATCTTTAATTCGATAATCTCGTTCTCTTATACTTGTAACAAATTGACTTCCTATCATTGAAACAAATAATAGAAAAAATAATATGTTCGTACTTAGCACTAACGGCTTAATGCCAAGGAGTAGAACTGCAATTGGATAGAGTAGCCATATAAGAAATGCCCAACTTAAAAGATACCATGAGCCATTGAGCATATATTCCCACCATTGTGCAAACTTAAGACTTCGTGGATTGCTTAGAAAAGCCTTTATAACTTTTTTGAAGTTTTGAGTAGTGCCATACGCCCATCGCATCTGTTGTGTGAAATATGCTGATAAAGAAGGAGGTGCTATACCTTCTGCATAAACCTTATCTAAGTAAATAGAATTATATCCATGAGAATGAAAAGTAAATGATGTTGCAATATCTTCAGTGATACATGACTCATCTATTCCTCCAATCTTTCTTAAATAACTTAATCGAATGATTACATTTGTACCAGTTATGAAGGCAGAGTTGTTAACACTTAGCCCTCTACATACATGCTTGTTAAAGATGTGCTGCTGGAAGGAGTATGCAATTGCCAATCTATCTCTCGTTTTTTCTGTAAAATACTGGGGAGTTTGTACAAATGCTATTGAAGGATTATTTTCTAGAATGGGTACCACTTCATTGAGAATATCGGGTTTTAGCCGATGGTCAGCGTCCACTATCAGTAAGTATTTCACATCTTCATTTAGATTGTTAATTGCATCATTTATCGCACCCGCTTTATACCCTCTTCTATTCCTACGATGGATATAATTAATATCAAATCTTTTAGATAATTCCATTAAATTTTTATGTATTTTTTCATCGGTAGAGTCATCTAATAAAAAAATCTCAAAATTATTGTAATTTATTTGCGTGCACATAGCAATTGTGGGTTCAACTATTTTAGGTTCTTCATTAAAAACTGGGATAAAAATTGCAACTTTCGGTGGTGTATTCCCATTTTTCTTCAAGTCGGAATTAAATTGAAATGAATATATTAAAAGTGACTTTATTAACTTGTCTACGTAACCAATACAGTGAATTCCCCAGAATAGAAAAGATGATAGGACCATGGTAGAAAATACTTTGTCTACTACTGAAAATGTCACTCGATGAAAAGCTGATGAAAGTGTAGTTAAGTAGAGAAAAATTACTAAGAGTAGAAAAGTTAGGGATGGCAACGAGACTAATCTATATGTTTCTGGCGCTTTCGAAATTTTCACAATTTGCATGGGCATCATTTTACTTTCTCGTTACTGTGATGCGATCGTATATTACTGCCCCCCTCTGGAAGTCTTTCAAGTCCTGGCCACGATTTTTCTTCTTTACCTTTTTTGAGATAGGCATTAAATGTATCTTGAGCATCCTTATTTGCAAGCACAACAACTACGTCAAATTTCTTTCCAGTATCTTTCTCACTACCAAAGAAGGCCAGGGATGACCAATAACCATTTGCCTGAATATCAGCAGGATAATCTTGGGGATAATAACAATTTACTTCATGAGGATAAATCACAACCCAGATTGCTTGCTCCTTAGGGATATTTTGCGATGTTCCTCTCACAATTTCTCTAATTTCCACCGTAGCACCATCAGAAGGATATGTGATTCTCACCACAATTTCTTTAGGACCCACAGCATTCCAAATAACAATTATAAAAACAGATACAAGACTGAACAAGCAAATAACCATTGTGATAGCCGCAAGTTTAGTCCAAGTTTCACGAGACATGATAATATTCGGTGGATGTCTTTTTATCCAATCAGCAATTGCAGCAACTATGACAGAGATAACGGCCACAATAATTTCTGTTGTGAATTTCTCGATAATAACTTGTATCTGCATTGTCATCACTTCCTCTTATTGGCGGTTTCGCCTAACGTTCCCGGGATATGAGAAGTTTCGCCTTGCGAAATTTGAGCGAGCGTAAGCAAGCCACACATGATCCGAAGGGCAAGGTGCGAAGCACCGCAGAGTGTCCGCCGTCGCTTATGTAGCTTTCTCACCATTTCCTTTAGTTCTGGAACTTTATTTTTCACTATTCCACACCAAAATATGCATGAATAAGAATATCCCTTAGACCGGCTATTTTTCTCCATTCTACTTCTGGATAATCTTTCTTAATATCATCAGGTAGAT
>CAZCHG010000115.1:0-3271 GCA_964498465.1 uncultured archaeon
CCACCACCCCCTCCACCTCCTCCAAAACTTGTTTTAGAGGTAGATAAGAGAAGATTGTTTGTAGCAGCTGGTAGCATAACAGGGTTTGAAGCTAAAGTTAAGCTTGTAGGAAACGGTACAGTAAGTAATGTTAGATTATTAATAGAAGGAATTTCGCCAGCTTGGTATAGCATTTCACCCTCTTTAATAAATTTAAGTAGCGGAGAGACAGGTAGATTCTCTGTTTTAATAAAACCAACTGCTGAAGAAGGAATTTTTCCCTTTAATTTAACCGCAAGCAATCAAATAAAAAGCAATACATTGCTTATGATACTCTATGTAGCGAAAAACTGGAAAAGTCTTGCAGATTTAGTAATGGAAGATGTTAAAAAAGCTAGAGCAAGAGCGAACCAAACCCTCTTACTTTATTGTCTCGACATAACTCCTCTGCATTCCCTATTCCAAAAGGCTTTTGACTTTTATGTTAGTGGTTTAAGGAAATACAACGAAGGAAAATATAAAGAGGCTATAGATTGGTTCTCCCACTCTTTAAGCATATACGACGAAGCTTTTGAAAGAGCGCGTATCTTAATGAGAGCTAATTTTAGAAAAGTTTTAGCTAAAACATTTGTTTTCTTCCCATTTTATGGTCAATTTGATAAAACTTTAAATGAAATAAACTATTTCATAGAAAATGGAAAGTATCTTGAATATTGTGCAAGTTTAGAAAAGCTTAACAAAATATCTGCGTCTTCTAAAATTTCTCTAGTAATTACTATAATGATAAGCGCCTTGTTAACCATTGTTCTGCTTGTTTATCTAAAGAGGAGACCTTATAGATTGCAAGCAAAGATGGAGGAAATTAAGAGAAGACTGAGGATAGAGTAACTTCTTAACCTAGAAGTAGAAAATTTTATTTGATGAAAAAGTTTATCCTTTTCCCTATCCTTTTTCTGTCCTTTCTTCTGCTAATCCCGTTCTCCAGTTCTGAAATTCAACTTTCTTTTATTTTAGATTTGGATAGACCTCTCTTCAACTTCACCCAAACAGAGATCGTTAATGGAAGCTTACCGTTAGAAATTGAATTTGAAGGAAAAGGTGATAAAATAATTTACATAAAAATTCCAAATACCTCTATTATACTTTTCTCTAATTTAACAATTCAAGGTGGTATGAGACCTGTAGGTGTTGCTACACTAGAGCAAATATACGATGTAGCGGTTGCTGATGTTAACGAATCAAATCCTTTTGACGAAATAGCTATTGGGACAAGCGGCGATGCATACGTTGAGTTACTTTCTTCGGATGGCGAAGTCTTATGGAAATATCCTATGTCCAGTTACGTCTACTCAGTTTCGATAGGAAACCTTTCCTCAAACAAAGGCTTAGAAATAGCAGCAGGCGATTCTTCAAAATTTTGTGTTTTTAACTCATCTGGTAGTCAATTGGGATGTGCAGAGATAGGTTCAAGTATTAATGATATAGAAGTTTCTGATGTTCTAGAGGAGGAGTTTGATGAGATAGCTGTGGCGTCAGATACAGGTGTTTTTCTCTACCTTAGCAATTTTACTAAAGTATGGGGCTCTAGCTTATCAGCTTGCAGGGGGGTTTCGATAGGAAACCTTTCCTCAAACAAAGGCTTAGAAATAGCAGCAAGCTGTGGTACCATACTCTATATATTTAACTCTTCTGGAAATGTTACACTTTCAAAAGATCTTGGTATTTCCATTAATGATGTTGAAGTAGCAGAAATAAATTCTAGTTACGAATACGACGAAATAATTGTTGCCTTAAACAACGGCACCCTCTTACTTTTAGACCATCAAGCGAATAAGATTTGGTCTTTTGATGCTTCTGACTCTATAGATTGTGTCAAAGCCTACGAAGTTACCACCGAATATCAAGGCTATGAGGTAGTTTTTGGGAGCTATGATGACTATCTTTATGTTCTTTCACCGACAGGTAAGCTTATTTGGAAGTATCAAACTGAAAATGATGTTAGAGGTGTTGGTGTTGGCAATCTGACTTTGGACCCGGGCAGTGAGGTTGTTGGTGGAACCAATATACCGGCTGAAAATACACTTTACATACTTAACTTTGAGTACTATCCTACTAATGTAACAGTGGATATAGGGAATGATGGTAAGGTAGAAGCCTTCTTCGAGGGGAAGTTCAGGTCTACAAGGAGTATCTCAAATAATTCTGCATTCCAATCTTATTTAGATTCTTGCTTTCAATCGTATTGTGAAGTACCTGTTAAGTTTCACTCTGATTATGCGGGGATACTCAATCTGCTTAACATAAATATAACGTACTCTTATAATCTCTCTACCATCATAAATTATACGATTAAACAAGAATGGGCAAAAACCTCAAATATATGGGTTAATCAATCTGTGGGAAGCGAAGTAAGGAAAATCAACTATACAGGAAATCCAGTCTTTGATGTTAAGGTCAACTACATAAAATTGCCGCAAGATGCTACTCAATGTATTTTTAATGAAATGGAGTTTGAAGTAAGAGAAGTTAATGGAATTAAAGTCTGTGATATCTCTGGATTGGACTATACCATGAATTCGTCTGGTAGTTTGCAACCTGCAAAAATTTGGGATGATACTTTAGCGACTTCTATACCTGTTTATATGAATTCTTCACCTCCGATAATTGAAAGCGGATTTTGGAAAAAGAATTTGACTATTTGGAATGAAACCACAACCATTTTTTATAATGTAACTGCAAACGCAACCATAAACGAAAGCATAATTATAGCTGATTCTAGATTGAAAGTCTTTTGGAATGGCAATTGGTATGATTTGATAAATTCAACTTTTCCACCAGAAAGCGATTGTAAAAATAATCCAGTTTTTTACGAAATTTCAATAGAAGGTGATTTATTTTATGTTTGCAAGCAGGATACAGATGGAAATGGCGTAGCTGATTATTTTGTATGGAAGCAGCCTCATACCTCGATAACTCTTTATGAATTAAGCGGTTCTGCTAATCATCCAGCAAAATTGGAAGAATTAATAGTCGAACCAGAAGAAGATTATTGGGGAAGAAGTTTTAACGTTTCTGTTAACTTTACAGACGAGGATGGGGATAATATAACGGTAAGGTTGTATGCTTTCATAAATAAACTTGAAAAATGGGAATTTTTAGGGGAAGAAAATATAACCTCTGGTGAGTTTGCAAACTTTACTATCGAAACTAACAAAAGCTGGACTGGTGTTAACAAAATAAAATTTGAATACAACGATTACAATATCTCTGAAGGTTATTATCATGATTGGAG
>CAZCHG010000116.1:0-1761 GCA_964498465.1 uncultured archaeon
TTTTATATCCGTTTGGGATGAAATTCCAATCGTTTAAGTCAATTTCATCTATATCCTTATTGATTATCTTTTTATGATGATATTGACCCCACCAAGATGGTGAATTTGGTCTCTCTATATTTAATTTTTTAAAATCCTCATCTGTTAAGTTCTCAAATGTGTGAGAGAGCTTTGGGATTTTTATACCTAGTTCTTCCATTTTAGGTCTTATCCTATCTTTATCAACTAACTTTCCAATATCATGCAACTCTGGAATGAAACATTCCTTAGACATCATTATTAAATTTGCAAAGGATATCATTAAAATTTTTGTTGCGGCTGATTAAGTTTAATCTATATCTGCTTTAGTTTCTCAGCTAATTTTTCCTTTTCTTCAACCTCTTTTACAGTCTCCATACCTAAGGCCAATCCACAAGTTACTACAAAACTTTGCACCACTTGGATTCTTGTATCCACTTTCTTGGACATTCTTTAGGAATATTTTTGGCAACTGGCACCCTTTCAACCTTAAATTCGTACAATCTTAAAATGGCTTCATCTGTGTCAATATCTGATAAATGCACACAGACAGAAGCCATTTTAGATCTTATTGCCCATCCAAAATATTGGCAAAAGCTGGGCTTCTATCAAATACTTCGCCAGGAATGTAGCTCTTGAATGCCTAAATTGATGAACATGAATCCTCTTTTTAATTCCTACCTTCTTTGCAGCTTTTCTGATTATTTTGTTTATTGCGGCATAATTCAAAGGTTCTATCTTTTTGCCATTCTTCTTAATCCATAAAGGTAATTCTGGATCATTTTTAGCAGGATGATTATTAACCAATAAATAAGGATCAGAAACTATTAGCCTTATTCTTCTCGTTCTAGTCTTGACCCTTAATTATCAAAACAGTACCATGCTCATCAAAATGAATTTTGCTTAACCTTTAAGCTTGCAATCTCTCCAATCCTTGCTTCAGATTCGTAAAGTGTTATTATCAACCCCATTTCTTATATCACTAACAGCGTTAACTAACTTCTGAATATCTTCCTCAGTTAGTAATTCCTCAGGTAGTATTTCCCCAAACTTCTTTAAAGTAGTTTTCAACCACTTAACCCCTTCAGGATAATTATCGGTTTATCTTAAACACTTGTAAAATTTCTCCAAGATAACTTTAAAATCCTTCTTTGTCCAAGCTAAATAACCGTTCCTTTCTATCTTTCCAACAACCCTAGTTATATCTTGCTTTGTAGCTTTATCAAAATCCTCATCCAAAATCTTGGCAAGAGTTAGCAAAGTATTGGCATACTTTACAACCCTTAGAACGCTCAATCCTTCTACAAAACAGTAATCCAAGAAATCTTTTATCAACTTCTTGTTGTTATCTGTTATATTTGATTTGTCTACTCTTCCAAGAACTTTCTCCAACTACTCATTATACTTGTAGATGATAACTGTCAATGTCCTTTTTATGGATGGTATTATTCAACTTGGGATGCTTAAGTTTTGTGCTTTTAGACATATTGTCCAGTTCTTCCGTCGGGCATACGCACACGATCTATTATAGCCCTATAGTCCTTTAAAAGGAAAACTGTTTAACGAATATAATCAAGCTGGTTCAATGCCATCCCAGAAACAGTAGATGTATATCAGACAGCTCATCATAAATTTAACCTTTAAAAAGAAAAACTATCGCCTGGTGAAGTCTCTTGTTTTTATCCCTATCTTAATGGTGAACTCAACTAAAAATATATTTTCCAATTTTATTAAAATCATTTC
>CAZCHG010000116.1:1771-3115 GCA_964498465.1 uncultured archaeon
GTGTAATATTATTTTTTTCAAGTAAAAAAGTTAAAAGCTTAGTAGTGGTTCATAAACTTCTAGTTCCTTTTTCGTTGAGGTTTAAGTAGATCTGAAAAATTAAAAAGAGCATAACTTTGGTTTTCAATCTTCTTTTTATTGAGATATGTGCACAAAACAAGTTATTTCTGCAATAAAACTACGCTTTTAATCCTTTTTTCGTTGAGCGTTAGATAAAGCTAGAAAAGGTGATGAGATAGTATAAAACTTTCAATTCTCTTTTCATTGAGAAAATGTTAAACGAAATTGGCAGGATACATCCGAATATAATCTTTCAATCCTCTTTCTATTGGGATTTTAGCAGATGAATTTTATAATTATAGCGGATAAAAACGGCTTTTAATCTTCTTTTCATTAAGTTGAATTGCTCACGAGAGTGTTTCAATAACCCTTGAATCACAGATGTGGTAAAGGAATTAAACCTGCTTTGTTCGGGAACTGATACTGACTCGAGATACGGAAACTGTACCTAGACTCCCTCGACAATCTACCTTGGGTAGACCATTGATAACTAACAATTAATAGTAGTTCAATTTATCTATCCAGATACTCTTTACGTCTTTTTCGGTTTCCACCTTCTTCTAGAACCTCTTCTGACCACACTTCTAGCGCTTCTTATCTGCTCAAGTAAATCCCTGTGCTTTTGCCTCAATTCCTTAAGATATCCTTCGTCATACTTCTGCAATTCCTTTTCCAATCCTTTAAGTATAGCATCTTTTAAGTTTAGATAGTGTCCTTCCTCGATGAGCAAAACAATATCCTCATACATCTTGAGAGGAATTTCAACACTAAACCTAAACAGTTCTCTCATAATATATATTATGTATATAAAATATATAAAAATTGTGGTATAAGATTAAGTGTAACAACACTTACATTTACTTGTTCGGCCTTCAACAAGCTTCTGATTCTTTTGAACTCTTTTCTTATAACCCTGTAAATGTAGTACTTAAGTCTCTGAAGTAGGTACTTTTCGTATTTCATTGATCTCCTTGGGGATTTAGCTTCTCTATTTTTTCCTTCATCTTCCTTTGGAGTTATCTTGTAACCTAGGTGGAGATATATTCTAGCCAATTTCTTTCTGGGTGAAGCTACCAGGCTTGCTGTATATAGATAAGCGGATGTATCTTTATTGCTAGTCTCTTTGATTATCTCTCTTTTAAGTTCATTGACTTCCAAATCCTCTTTTCATCGAGTTTTAATCCACTTCTCTTTCGTTTTAGGATTGCTAACTTTCTTTCAATCCTCTTTTCATCGAGAGATTGCTAGAGATTTCAAACTTAATGCATTCAACGTTGAACTTTC
>CAZCHG010000117.1:0-2786 GCA_964498465.1 uncultured archaeon
TGTCCGCTGAAACCCAAGATTGGGATGGTGGAGCTAATAATATAATATGTGACTAACTCATTTATAGCTTGGACCAATCACGGATTAGTTCCGGACGATGAAGTTGTAGAAAAATACTCCAAAAAAATTTCCGAATCTAATTTTTTCTGGATACATTCCAATCAGTGATGCTGTAGAGGTCATTCTTGACAGGGGCAGTTGGATTAGATGAGGTCCAAAAATTGTCATTGGATATCTTGCAGGAAAGAAAATTAGAAAAAAATATTGGCCAATTGTCAAAAAGAAAGACATACAAAGATATTACGACATTTTACGTGATGTTCTTCCAGGAAAAGTTAAGTTAAAATAATCTGACAGGGTAAGAATAAGAACTTTTATATTTTTCTAATATATTTTCTAACTTTTTATCACATACTAACAAATCACTTTTTAGCTAAGATTATCTAGGACTTTGTCTAGGCTATTGCAAAGGTGAAGTCCCATGAGGAAAAACATCTCCACACTACTTATACTCTTTTTCTCATCAATCCTAATTCTCTGCGCGCAACCGAGCTTAGGTAAACCAGAAATTAGAAAAGTAACGAATTACTGGGGAGTTGTTACCAGTGATAAAACTGAGATTATCACTGATGTTCTAGTTTATAATCCAAATCCAATACCTTTGCCAGTAAAAGACGTTTTAACGGAAATTTACATGAATGACATAAAAATGGGCAGCGGTCATGCTTTAAAAGCTGAGATAAAGCCTAGCTCCGAATCCGACATAATAATATCAACAAAGATTGATAATAGCAAAATTCCTGAATGGTGGGTTAGCCACATAAAAAACAACGAGAGAACCATGATGAAAATAAAAGGA
Source organism: uncultured archaeon (assembly GCA_964498465.1). Classification (GTDB taxonomy): domain Archaea; phylum Halobacteriota; class Archaeoglobi; order Archaeoglobales; family Archaeoglobaceae; genus CAZCHG01. The sequence continues at coordinate 860 of CAZCHG010000117.1, forward strand.
TACATAATATTTGACTTGAAAATAACTGAATTTAAATATCCTATTGAAATAAAAAAGGAAATAAAAACTGATATACTGAAAATGTTCAGTACAAGAATTCCTAAAAACATTACAATAGGTTTTATAACTCTTGATATAAAATCAACAAAAACATATTGGGGTTCTGTAGATAAAGACCATACTGAGGTCATAACACTCGTAACAATATACAATAAAAACATAATTCCAGTTTTCATAACAAAAATAGATTACTCTATAAAGATGAACTATGTAGAAATTGCTAACGGTTCAAGCGATATTTCTACAATCATTCAACCAAAATCAGAGGAGACTTTAACTCTTGTTACAATAATAGATAACAGTAAGCTTAGCAAATGGTGGGTCAGTCATATACTTAACCATGAGCACACGAAAGTTACGATTTCATTAAAGCCTGTGATAGAGATTGCTGGTACCAAGTTTAAATTTACTTTAGCAGAAAGTACATCAGAATTTAGCACACACCTGCTTGAATGATTTTTAAAAGATGCTAAAATTGTTGTCTATGTTTTTATTTTTCTCCTTGCAAAACAATTTTAAATTCCGCTTTATACAATGTTGCAGTTCAAAAGAAAATGCAAGAAAGTTTGTGCAAGCAAAGAGCATTCAATATTTAGTTATTCAATATTCCAAATAAAGAATATTCCAAATATTTCATGTGCGTCTCTTTGTATGTCTTTTAAATCTCTTTCCTGAACAGACAAGAATTGTGTTTTTATAAAGCATACTTAATGAATTAGTTCTAGTAATTCCTAGAAACTACAAAAACTGCTAACATTAAAATTGAAACGAAGAATTTTTCAACCTAGTGTTCAAGTTTACTATCTTTAAGCTTTTTAATACAATGTCACCCAGCAAATGATAATCACAAAATTTTTGCCTCTACAAGTTATAAAGTACTAGATTTCGTCTTAACTCCAACATTCAGCGAATCTAAGACTTCTGATGATGTTAAAGTTTTATTATCAGCCACGAAATTCCCTTTTAGAAGAGATACTTTTTCTAAATTTTTATTATACTTATAATCTTTATAAACTGACTTACCTTCAAAAAATTTGGATATTTTTACCCTTTAGTCGCTAGGATAACTCCATCCGATATGACGGAGATGAATTAGGAGAAAGAAGGGAGAAGATACGTGAAACGTTGGTTTTACAAGGCCTTGCATCCATTTATCGGTGTCAGGTGGAAAGAGAAAGTGACTCTCTCAACTAAAGTCAGGGGTTCCCCGAAAGCTGTTTAGGGAAAGTTGAAGGCATTCAGCACAAAGCTTTCTTCAGACTAGTCACAGCAGCCCCTGTCCACTATATAGGCAGTGAGCTTGTCTCAATGAATAGGCTTTGCAACATAAAAATTGACTACTCCTACCAACCCCACCTCTCCTAATTCATCCCCTCACTGAAGTGAGAGGTTTTTTAGTGATGTTTTGTAAAATTGTTACAAAAAGCGCGCAAATATTTAACAAAATCGCTGTTCTTTCCTTGTTAATTTTCATTTCATAATTTTTTTCATGTAGTAAATAAAATTTTTTAACAAAATTTTTTAACCTAGAAATATTGAATGAAAAACTTCTCAACTATATCTAAGCTAGAGAAAACTAAAGATAAGTTATTTTAAATTTACAAACACATTGTGTAAAATTTTGTAATAAAACTAAACTTTGGTCAGTAAAATATTTAACTAACTTAAATTTTTAGAAAACTTAATGAAAAGCAATTTAAGAAAAGATTTGCTTCAAGCTGTTCTATCCAAAATGAATGGTAAAAAAATTCTTATCTTATACAATTCCAGTTACTTACTTAGATGCTTTCTATTCTGCGAAGTTCTACCGTACTTCTCTTCCAAAAATCTATATTTCATAATTTTCTCAGATATAATGCACAGAAGA
>CAZCHG010000118.1:0-2765 GCA_964498465.1 uncultured archaeon
TTTCGTTTTTTGCATATTGTTAGTTGCTAATAGTTATTTAAAAAGGTATCCTGCTTCCGCCCTGCCCTGTCGATAGGGACAACTACTCAAAACAACCTTAAACAGGTTTATGATATGTCCACAACAAAAGAACTATCTTTTGGTGGTGGTTTTAGCTTAAACCAATACTTTAAAGCCTCCAATAAATTATATGGTTTCTATCACTTCTTAATAATAATATCTTCTAACTTTCTTATGAATTTATGTGCTTCCTCTCTATATATTTCGAATTCATCAGGTTCTATTTCTTCATCATAGAAATTAGTGTGTAACCTTTCTAAAAACCTAAAAGTCTTAAAAAGATCCTTATCATTTTGACTTTCTGCTAATCTTTTTATAAAAACTGTAATTTGTTTATGTGTTCCTAAATGTTCTCTCCTCATTATTAATGCCACTCTCTTAATTTGAAGCGCTACTGCTCCCCACATAAACTCTGATGCTTTTCTTAGTTTTCCTTCTCTCAGAAATTCATCAGCATTTTTAAGATATTCATCTCTTGTAACTTCATATTCGTGTATTTTCTCATAAACGTGGTGTTTCCTCATAAAATTCCCTCACTTTTCCCGTTTTATCATCTATTTCAATAATTGCAAATACATTAAAAGCCAATTCCGCTTTTACTTTCCATACATCTCCTATTTTTCTTACTTCATATAATCTTGGATAACTATGTCCAGCCATCTTCAAAAAATTTATAGCTTTTTCTACAACATCTTCCATATCCATTTTTTCACCTCTTAAACGGCAAATACTCTTTAAACTAATATACTTTTTCGATGGCTTCAGTATCTATAGACTGTATAAACCGATTAGTTCGATTAGTTTAATCTTATATGCTACACAATAACAGCTCAATAGGGATGACTACCCAAAACAACCTTAAACAGGTTTATGACAGGTTCACTGCAAAGGGACTCTCTTTTGGTGGTGGTTTTAGCTTAAAGTAATATTTTAAAGCCTCCAATAAGTTAGCTATTTGCTCAGAAGTTAAATCAGTCTCCCAAACCTTCTCTTTTAAATATTCATAATCAAAATACTTGAAATTAATAATATTATGGTAAACCTTAAAGAACGTTTTTAACACCCTGTAAATTCCAGCCAAAGGATGACCACACTTTTTGCACTTCAAAATCTTATCTTTCTTCTTCTTTTTAAATTTGGGCTTACCTACACGGTTATTTGCTAAACCACCTACCCAAACGTAACAGTAATCGTTCTTTTTGTCTTTTCTAACGCCTACATGCGTCAAAAGGTAATAAATAACCCTATACAAGTCTCTTTTATCTTCTATTCCTCTATATTTTCCCTTATCCCTTCCCTTAACCCCTATTGTTTTGTAAATCCATTTTTCCCCTTCCTCTGGCGGTTCTAACCAACCTATTATCCAACCAACAAAATGGACATGAGGGCTAAACCTAACATAGTCAAACCAATTAGGCTTATTTCGAATCCATTCCCATTTTTTAAGCTCCTTTTCAGGGTTTTCATCCTCTTCTCTATTCTGTTCTTTTCTTTCTTCATAATAACGCTCATTAGGTCTGAAAGGATGGAAAATAAGGACACCAGCAATTAAATCATCTAAATATATAAATTCGTTATCTCCAATCTCCTCAACGTTGACACTACTTTTTTCTTCATAAGAATTGTTAGCATACTGCATGGCAAGTTTAGGGTTATAGGTTGTAACCCCTTCAGGGGGGGTTATTTTTGACCTGAGGTATTGCAGGGCGTCCCTTATGTATAATTTGTCATCAAAGTCTCCAGTAATTGGGTTGATATACTCAAAAAGGAACTCTTCTGATTTGCTTAAAACGATATGTAAAAGTCTTCTCAATATTTTTCTCCTTTTTTCGCGATTTATTCCCTTCTCCTTTAATTTTTGATTTAAGATTTTGCCATACTCCCAAATCTTCTTAGCTATTTTTTTTGTAGTCTCGTAAATCCAAATTTTGTAGCAATTGGGACAAGTCTTTTCCAGACACCTATGTTTGACAAAATGGAGCTTAAAACAGTTAGGACATTGAAAAGCAGGGTATAATTTACCGCAATCTCTTTTTTTATTGCCTTTGCCAACTAAAATGTAACCTAAAAACGGTTCTCCTTCTCTTTTTAATACCGTAACGGTTATGTATTCTTTGCTATTATACTTAATCAAGGGTCTCGCCTCCGTTGGGTTGTTTTTGGTCGGGGGCTGGTAGTGGGGGGCTACCAGCCCCCAAACTTTTGACCAAATAATACAATTGCATATTTTAATTTTGTCGCTATTGTTCAAGCTCTTTCTCGGCTTCTTTTGACGCAATTACGCAATGCCTATATTTCCACAGCTTGCTTTCCTTTAGAATGTCTAATGGGAGGATTTCGAACATTTTCTTGAGCCAAGAAATGTTCTTGGGACACTTTGGAACTTCCTCAGTTTCTATTTCTTTCCTACTCAGTTCTCCTTCCTCTTTTTCTTCTAAAAGCTCTCCTAATGTGTTAGCGATAGCCTCATTGACAGCCTCTTTAACTTTAGCCTTTATTTCCTCTATTTTTTTGTCCAGCACTTCTTCAAAGTTTTCAGATTGGAGTAGGGGGGTCTCTACCCTCTCATTTTCTATCTCCTTCTCTTCTTCTCTCCTTTCTTCTACTTTTTCCTCCACTATTCTATCCTCTCCTTTTTCTTTCATACTACATCACCTCCCGTAACTTTCTTTTAGAGCCTTAACAAGCTGATAGGCCAGTTCTAA
>CAZCHG010000119.1:0-2754 GCA_964498465.1 uncultured archaeon
TCAGAGAGCCAAAGGCTATTAGATTTGTCGTAATGCCTCATGTGACGGAGGATGTAATTAAAGATTTTATATCTGAGTTTAGAAAGGTTTTAAAGGTTTTGTAACCTTTTGATAAACAGTAGGTCCAAAAGTTCAATCTTTGACGATTGGATAAAAATTTAGAATAGTTTTTTTATTAAAAAATAACTCTTTGGTTCAACTTAATTGCCAACTTTCGGAACTACTGTTTTTAGTGTGGAGAAATGTTAGCTGAAACAATCCGGATGTTTTTACGATTCGAATTATACTGAAATATGATAGAATCATCTAAGATTGTGTTGATGCCGTTTCGAAAAGTTTTAAATTTTCCACTCAATATTGGTGAATGAAGAATGGGAAGAGAGAAACTTGAGGAGTTAGTAAAAAAACTTGGCGGGGAAATCCTAAACATTAAAAGGCCTGTTAAAACCGTGGAACAAGCAGTCAAAGCTACAAATACAAGCCCAGATGTAATAATAAAGTCTTTAATATTTATTTCGGAAAAAGGACCGGTTTTGGTCATAGTGAACGGTGAATCGAAAGTAGATCTGAAAAAATTATCAAAACGCTTTGGCTTAGTTAGATTTGCGAGTCCAGAAGAAGTGAAAAAGATCACTGGCTATGAGATAGGAGCTGTTCCACCCATTGGTGTAAAAATTCACACAATTGTAGATCCAAAAGTGCTCGAAAAGGACTTCGTGATAGGCGGAGGAGGAGCAATCGACAAGCTTTCAAAATTAGATCCAAGAAAAATAGTAGAATACCAAAAGGCAGAAATAATGGATGTCTCAAAGTAATTTTATGCTTTTGATTCTCTGTTGAAAATTTAGCTACTAACATCATCAAGTGAATTCAACAATGACAGTCCAATAACTCTCTACTTCGGGAACATTTAGTAATTTTAATCCTAAAGCAGTTCTCCTACATTCTAATTCGGGAGCTTTCGCGAGGAAATTAGCTGCAAATCCTGACTTTAACGGTAAATGACAAAGTTGGCAATTAAGTTAATCCAAATATTGTTGAATTTTTATTTTATTTAATACTCTCTAAATTTCTATCTGATTAAATATTTCACTTTGTCATCTACTATAAAGTGGGGAGCTTTTCTTAGCGAATTTCTGTAAAGTTTACAGACATCCTTCTCTTATCGTAAACTTTTTCAACAAAATATTTGCCTAATAGCAGTTATGCGAAGGTTTATAATGGTATTATGCTTATTTATGGTCTTCACTACAATTGCATCTGCTGAGATAAAAGTAAAATTACCAGTTAAAGAAGAGATAAGGATTGTTCCAACTAAAGTTGAAAAAACTATGAAACCAGAGTTTAAATACAATGTAATATTTGGGAAGACAATTTATGATGGGAAAGATGAGTACTATGGAACGTATTTACATGCTTATCGCTCGAATTCGAGCGGTATAGCGTTTGTATACATAGTATCTGAAGAAAAACTGAATATAGAATCTGTCGAATTGTGTTTCCCTTGGGGATGTTATGAGACCTATGATGTTCCAAAGAGCTTAGAGGCTAAAAGAGAAGCTGTGTTTACAATAGAATTTGAAAATTTCGAAAGTAAACCTTTCCATCCAGTCTTAAAAGTCAGATATTCAAATTATACTGGCTCATACACATTTAGTGAATCAATTGATGAGACTTTATGCGTTTACTCCGATGTTCAAGCTGATGCTATGGAAAAAATTCAAAAAGCATCATTCTTGATTGGGGTAAAATACGTCTTTGGAGGAATTTTTAAACCTCAATTTACGACGGGAAAAGGAAAAGAGTACAGCTATAAAGCTTTTCAGAAGTTAACTGAAGCTTTTATAAATTATAAAAAGGGTAATTTTGAAATTGCTAAGGAATGTGCCGAAGAATCATTAAATTTAATTGAAAGAGCTATAAAGGAAGAGAAGAGTGTAGATGAAATGGAAAATATCAAAGCAATATCATCTCTCATATATTCGATCGGAATCACAGTAGGTTTGTTATCGATTGGAGCAGGTCTAATTTTAATTAGTAAAAGAAAATGGTCTTGACTTTTCCCCACACTGAACAGTAGTTATCTGAAAGTGAAATATTTAATCAGATAGAAATTTAGAGAGTATTAAATAAAATAAAAATTCAACAATATTTGGATTAACTTAATTGCCAACTTTGTCATTTACTGTTTACGGACGGGGTTTCTACCTTTAAGCCCAAGCGAGCTGCCATCGGTAAGTTCGGGGTGATTCGCAGCACCCCCGCTTTCCTTACGGAGTGCTTTATTTAGCCTCTTCAAACCTAACTTCAAGATGTTTTTGGCAGCATTGACATCTCCATCATCCTCGTAACCACATTCAAAACAGCTAAAGTGCCTGTCGTTAACTTCCGTTTTCTTTGATTCGCACTCGGAACATGGTCTGGTTGACATCCGCTCGTTAATTACTATCACTATGTTTTCCGTTCTCCATCAGCTTAACTTTAAGAATTTCAGCGAATTCGCGGAATGCCCAGTAGTTTACTCGTTTTCTAAGCTTTCTGTTGCCGGAACCTTTGTAATGTTCGTTTCTAATGTTTTTGGGTAATCCGATGAAAACAACAGCATCGCTGAAATGCTTTGCTACTTCAGCTGCAAGCTTTCTTCTGAAATCAACAGCGTAATTCTTTCTCTTATGTCTAAGCTTCTTCAGGCCTCTTTTTTGCCTTGCGAAACAGTTTCATTTTGTGAGCATTGGTGAACATAACGCATTTATA
>CAZCHG010000120.1:0-2749 GCA_964498465.1 uncultured archaeon
AAAAACTTGAGCATGCGTTCAGCTCTTAGCTTATCGTATTCAATTTTATTCATCTTACTCACCTACTATGATTAACATCTCTTCTTACCAGCGTTTTAGCTTCAATCCAGCGGTTACTATCTTCACGCTAGGATATATTGAGACATTTATTCCAGTCTTCACATTGTAACCGATTATCGCTCCGAGCTTTCTTCTTCGCTGCTGATTCTCTCACCTTTTATTGTCATCTTCATAGGTTTTTCATCAAACCTCAAATTTGCTATCTTTGTTCCAGTACCATTTTTGCATTTCAATCCCTTACATGAAACAACTATTCCCGCCGAATTGTAGCTTCTGTATCTCAAATTTCCTTAAGCCTTTTAATAAAATTGGAGATGCCTTCTTTGTACCAATATACCCAACTATACTGCATTTCCTACTCACCTTTTAGCATAGCATAAAATATACCTAACGCTCTCGCTCTTATCTCCGCCCAGCATATAAATGGCACAGCTAAAGCGAGCTTGTAATCTCTATCTTTTAATGCAAGCTTAAAAGTTAGTCTTAACTCTTCGTCGTAGATTATAGGGAACATACTTTCGGCAAAGAAAACTCCAAAGAAAATTATCAACCAAACTAAATTGTAAAATACAGCAAGCACTGGATAAATCGGAAGCAACAATGCAGAGATATTTCTCACTATGAAAAACAATTTTTTAAAACCTTTTGGTTCAAGTCCCCAGCGTTCTCTGAATTTTTTACCTTTCACAGATCTCCAAAAGTGAAACTTTATAAAATTTTTTAGATTATCCGGCTCTTTATGATACCATTCGTTGTCAAAAACTATAGTAATTTTATACCCTTTCCGTTTTAGTCGTTCTACTAAATCACGATCTTCCCCAACTCTTAAAGTCTCATCATATAATCCAACATCATCCAATACCTCTCTGCGAAAAGCCCATGCACCCATTATTGGTCTTTTACCGACTTTTGTAAGTTCACAGGCAACATGTAATCTTCTTTCAATATATTCATGTATTAGCCCCTTTTTGTTTATAACTCTCCTAGGACAAGATATAGATGCACCAGCACCCTTTAAGAGCGGTTTCACAAGTTTTTCAATGTATTCAGGTGGATAATACGCGTCAGCTTCACAGAAAACAATTATATCACCATTTGCATGCTTGAAACCAAAATTTCTTGCAAAAGCAGCACCTTTATTTTCTTTTAATCTAAAAAAACTTAACGGCGTATCTACTAATAATTTCTGGAGTTTTATCAGTAGATGCATCATCTACTACTATTATTTCAAGAGGTTTATAGGTTTGAGATAATAGCGATTCTATGCATAGGTTTATAGTTTCTTCTTCATTGTAACAAGGGACAATTACACTAACTAATGGTAATCTTTTCATTTAACCACCTTCAGTTTCAGTTTAAAATAAATCTTATACGCTGAGAAAAATATATTGCTCTAGTAGAAATTACTAATTTCATTTTCCACCCTTACCTTAGTACTGCGTATTTCCATAACCCAATGATCCTACCAATACTCGCCGAACATTCATAGAGTGATGCTACTGGAAGTAAGCTTATTGGATATTTTACCAATACAGTTATTGGACCTGATATAGATGTTAACAAACTCTTTTTTATAATACTAAAATTATTCTTTTTATGCTTTCTCTCCAATTTTATATATTCTTTTCCATGTATGAATGCTTTTCGAAGTAAACTTCTAAGGTTTTGTGAATGATGGTGCAAAACAAAAACATTTGGATCATATAATATTTTGTAGCCAAGCATTCTTATTCTGATGCATAAATCGTAATCTTCGGCTGATGCATGTTTAAAACTTTCATCAAACCCACCAATTCTACTTAATACATCTCTTCTTACAGCTAAATTACATGTTGGTAAGGTGTTAACAAATTTTTTTTCTGCACCATATAGTATTTCTCTTCTTTTTTGATCAAAGAGTTCATAGATTGAAGATACAGACGCTGGTTTTAGACTGCCACCAACCGCTCCAATATTTTTATTATTAAAGAAATATTTTAGAAACTCTTGTATCCAGTTTTTAGGTACTATACAATCAGAGTCTGTAAAAAATATAATTTTACCGTTACTCATTTTTACACCAAGATTTCTTGCTGAGGCTGGCCCCTTATGTTTTTGTCTAATTAGTCTAATATTTTTACTTTTACAAGCATATTCTTCTATTATAGAGGCAGTGTTATCTGTAGAACCATCGTCAACGAATATAGCTTCATAATTTTTATAATCTATGCTCAAGATAGATTCTATACAATCTTTAATTGTTTTTTCTGCGTTATAGGTAGGGACTACAATAGAAACTTTAGTTGCCATACTTATAACCCTTATAGAAGTTATGTCTAAAGTAAAGAGGATCTCTTATAGGTTCTCCAGCCACTGGTTTTAATTCTGAAGTTCCAAAGACTTTAACGTATGATTTTTCTAAGCCTTGGCAAATATTTCTGAATTTACATTCTCTGCAAACATCAGATTTAACGTAGTCTCTTATTCGCATAGCTATGCATATATCTTCCAAATATTCTCTACATAGCTTAGGTTTAGGGTGTGTCTTAACAAAACCATAGATAAGATACCCCACATATTTCCAGAACGGCGTAATTCCCGTTGATGGTAACCTTATCAACATCCTTTGAGACCACTCAAATGGATCAAATATTTTTTGTGGATAATTACATACGTGCTTTTCGTAACCTTCCATAAAACAGAATGGTAT
>CAZCHG010000121.1:0-2681 GCA_964498465.1 uncultured archaeon
GGTAAGGGGGTGGGTGTTTTGATGAGGGTAGGTGTGGGACTTGGAGTAGGTGTTGGCGTAGGACTGGGAGTTCGTGTAGGCGTAGGTGTTGGAGAGGGAGTAGGTGTAGGAGTGGGCGTTGGAGATGGAATTGGAGTTAGTGTGGGCGTAGGTGTTGGAGTTGGCGTAGGTGTAGGAGTGGGCGTTGGCGTTGGTGTCGGCGTAGGCGTAGGAGTTGGTGTTGGGATATATCTAAATCTAACAGACAGCAAGTAACCTCTGCCATCATCACTTAAACTTTGATCGTCCTCTGGAGCATTTGAGAAGTCTATATTGTATGTGGTTAAATCATAAGTATCAATTGTCCATGATTGACTATCTGTCCAGACACTTAGCATAAATTTATATAATGATGAAACTATCCCGTAATCAACGGTGTTCCAGACGAAATTCATCGAAGTAGGTAGACGTCCAGAAATTATTGGTGTATCAGTTATAAAGTCTATCAGTTGAATGCTAGTTTTTGGCGTAACTCCGCTTACAACGACAGAAACTTTTAGATCATCTCCATAGTCTATAAAAATAAAGTTTCTAACTGTATCTACAGCTACATCTCTTATTATGAGTTCAGCAGAGTATGTACCACCTCTATGGTAGAAGCTGACTTTTCCCACATCCCTTGTAAGCCAAGCTTTAAGTGTTGCAGAGGTTTCAAATGATTTTAAGGAACCATCTACACCTCTGGTCTTAATTGAAATTGATAGAACTTTATCTGTTCTAAATACATGTTCATAATCTTCAGAGTTTTCAAAATACCATGGAGTAGTATCTAAGTACCTTTTAACGAAATCTCTTGCATCTTCTGGATTTGAAATTAGCTTTATGTAGAGGTAGCTTGTTGAGTTCATCCAAACTCCAGGACTTGAATCGTTATACAATTTCACTTTCGTTAAACCGCTTGCTGTATCAAATTCAACATCTAAACACCAATTATTACTACACGCACTTGAGCCTAACCATGTAACGGTAGTAGTCTTCGTTTTATTACTAACGACTGCCTTTACGTACTTAACTGGCCATATGCCTTTTATTGACAAATTTACAGCTGTGAAATTATTTGTGTTATCTGCATTTATCGTTAAATTTAGCCAGAGTGGAGTATCAGCTTTGATATCGCTAGCAACAAACACATTTTGTGCTAAGGAAACTTCCGCTGTTAATATTAAAATTGCTAACGCGGCAATAAGGATAATTAAACGCAGCTTATACATTTTTAAACCCACTTGCTTATCTTTTGTTATTTTTATCGCAAAAAAATCTTATAAAGCTTATTTCATAGCATTGAGCTTAAAAAATGAAAACTTGGTAGGAGAAATATTTTTATTAAACCTAAAATAAATATTTAATATTATAAAATTGTTGCTTGCAAAACCTCATTTTTCAAAGCGGGGATGTGCAAGGAAGTGGCGGGAGAAGTTGGTGGAGGTAGTTTTAAACACCTTCAAGTTTCTGCCAAAGATTGGAATGTTTCCGATGACACCCCATTAAGGAAAAGAGACTAGCAAGTTTAGCCTATTGGATAGAGTTCGATGGTATGGAACTGCAATGTGCCAACTCTTAACTTCTGCATTGAAGCTTTGCCTTGCGATGCAGCTCAAGATTTGTAAACATTGATGCACATTGGTAAGCATTTATCCGTATTTCTCCAACCACAACTTGATCGCTTCTTCTATTGCCTCGCTTAAAGCACCTTTTTTATTTTAATCTCCATGACTTTGGCTCTAAACTTTCTACCGAGCTCCTCATCTATTTTTACAGTCATCTTCACAACAGTAAGTAAGTAGAAAAGTTTATAAGCTTTTGCGTTTAAATGCTATTGTGGAATATAAAAGTCTACAGCGTTCCAGTAAATAGCACTGAAAGATTTGCTGAATGAGTACTTTAAGCTTAAAAATTGCGTTGGATGAAGTATTCAGGCACGTTAAGTTTTCAAGGAGTGGAAAGGCTCATTTAAAGTTCAGCAGGGGCAAAAGAAAAAATTAAGGGATAAATTATTGAGGAATTGGAAATTTGCAAAGCATTACGTCGATTCTGCTATAAACTCCATTATAGGGTTAGTTAAGGGTTGGATTAGTCTATACAACAGAGGTAAAGTCAATCAAAATCGAAAATAACCAAAAAGACTGTTTACGTTAAAAATACGCCATTCTCAGCTAGAAACAATAAGATTAAGATTACAATTGAGCCGAGAAAACGCTACATGGAAATAGATCTGGCAAAATTCGATTATCTGCCAAAGGATTACGATTCTATTGGTGGATTGATCCTGCAGGAAAACAGACTAATTATAACTTTTAAGAAAAAAGTCAAACCGATAAAGCCGAAAGATTATGCATCTTTCGATGCAAATCTGACGAATATCACAGGGTTAATCAACGGAAGAATAGTTAGATTTGATTTGAGAGAGTTATATCACATCCATAGAGTTTACGAGGAAAAGAGAAAAAGAATTCAAAAAATGGTTAAGATTAAACCTAAAACGGCTAAAAAGCTAATGAAGAAGTATTCTAAGAGAGAAAAGAATAAGGCTAAGGATTTTTATGCATAAAATAACTACTGCAATTGTTAGGGAGCTTGTATCAATAAAGCATGGAGCAATTCTTGAAGATTTGAGGAACATCAAAGACAGAATACTTGACGGT
>CAZCHG010000122.1:0-2674 GCA_964498465.1 uncultured archaeon
AGATGTGGGGAGTCCCGTTCCCCCCGAAAGCCCGTCGATGAGCTGAGACGGGAAGACTCTCCGCTACGCATGCATCAAAAGTTATGAAAATAGCGGAGAGTCAGAACAGTTCCCATTCTTAACAAAAAACTAAAACCTTCGCAACACTAGGATTGTAAAACACGCTGGGGAATAAGAATTTTCGAAATCCAAGAAATTCTAGAAGAATTAAACACATCTTCCTTGAAGTATTCACTTATTTTCGCAAAAGCGCTCAGCAGTAACAGAGAAGTTCAAAAAGCTTGTGATATTTTAAAAATAATTGAGAATTTTTGGATCTAAATAGAATATAAACTTAAGAATAAGAAAGAAAATTTATTGAAAAGATATACCTTGTGAATACTGTGACAAAAAGAATAGAAAATCTTTATTTCGAAGTTTTGAATGGTGAGCTCCATGAGGAACATAATACTTGACATCGAGAAGATCTTGGAGAACATGAAGTTCAAGCCGTCAGATGCGAAAATATACTCCTTGCTGTTAGAAAAAGGAGAAATGAGGGTGAGCGAGATTGCAAAAGAGCTGGGTTTATCCGCAAGATTCGTAAGGGACAGACTGAAGGATCTTTGTAGAAAAGGAATTGTAAAGAGAGAGATTGTTAGGAAAGGTTGGATAGGATACGTTTACAAGGCTGAAAATCCGATAAACGTTTTGAGAAAATTAAAATCCAAAATAATAGAAGAGATTGAAAACTTAGAGAAGCTGCTCGAATGAAGTCTGCAGTTCTGATAGCTTACAAAGAGCCCGGTTTTATTGAGGAAAATGTGAGAAATTTGACGAGAAAGGGATTTGAGGTAATTATTGCAGCGGACGAACCAAGTAATGAAATCTTGAGGATTATAAGAAAGTACAGATTGAAAGCCACGATAAGCGATAAGAGAAGGGGGAAGTGGAGGGCTTTGAACGATGCTGTTACCATAGCTGAGGGTGATTACGTAATTTTCGTAGATTCCGACACTATAATAGCAGAATTGGAGGATTTTGAAGAGTTCGATGCCGTGGAAATCAGAAAGGAAATTAACGCTTCATCGCTTATGGAGAGACTTGCAAACATAGAATACTTTAACATGTTTCTAACTGCAAGGATCGCATCCAAACTTGGCTCTTGCCTGAGTCTGAATGGAGCGGCTTTTGGAATAAAAAAGGATGTCCTTTTAAAATTGGGCGGATTCAGGAAATGTATAAACGAGGATACAGACTTAGGTGTAAGGTTGGGACTTAACGGATATAGAGTTGGAGTCTGCGGAAAAGCGATAACGAAAGCTCCATCCAGCTTTAAAGACTGGCTCGTTCAGAGGGAAAGGTGGAGCTTGGGCGGAGCAGAAGTCGTGATAGAAAACCTCTGGGGTATTTTGAAAAAGCCGAAACTCTGGGTTCCGTATCTGTTTTTGTTCTATCCCTCAGTTATTGGGCTTGTATTTGGCTTTACACTTCCAGATAGTGTCATTCTAAAGGCTTTGAGCTTAATTCTTCCCTTCATGTTCTTTGTACATTTCAAAGTTGTGTCCTTACTCCTCTTATCCATTTTTGAACTCCATGTGATAAGGAATCTAATTGCGATGCTTACATCTTTCATAATATGGGTTTTGGTTGTGATTGTGTTTTCGAAGAAAACTAATTACAGTATTGAACTCAAACTCTTGCCTCTCTACTACTTCATTTACAATCCTTTGTGGACCATGCTTTGCATAGTTGCTCTTGCCAAAGTTTCAGTTTTCCGTTTGATTGGTAGGGAGTTAAAGGTTAAAGATTGGATTACTTGAACTATTAATTCCCATCCGCTTCAATAACTGGTAAACGTTGAGAGCCAGTAAATCAAAAATTATCTTAACAGCTAAACTTTCTGCTCACAGCCCTTACAAACTTCAATCTGAAGTTACTAATGAAAAAGGAGTTTTAGTCTTCTTTTTTAATCTAGATAAGAAATCTGTTCTCTCTTTCTTTGTTATTGTTCTTTTGTTTTTCGATGGTTATGAATTTTACTCTTCTTCTCTACATTTCCTTAGCAAACTCTGGTAGCCTTGTTGCAAGAGCTTCGGCTCACTCTTTGAATGGTTTGTTTTCCCATGAGTGAATAACCTTGTAATATTTTGAGCGTAGCGTAGTATTCTAAACCTTAAAACACCTCTTGTTATAATGCTTACGAACAAATGATTTTATCAGTTTTATTTTCTTTATTTATGTTCTCAGATTCAAGTTTTTCAAGTTGATGAATGAATTTAGCATTTATTCTATGTAAGGATAAATAACCCGTGCAATTAACTACGCTTGTTTCATATAACTAGCTCTATGTGAGTTTGCAGTTTACTTTTAATCTTCATGATTTCCAGCGTTTCTCCAATTCTTGTTTTCCGTAGTAGTTGAAAAGACAAATAACATTGCTTTGTCAAATTATCCATAAATCCCAGCTCACTATAACCCCTTAGTTTATTGCCTTGCGGAGCAATAACAATTTTCGTAGACATTGATGGACATTAGTCAACTTTGATGCCGTGCTTTTCCAGCCAGAGGATTAAAGCTTCTTCAACCGCTTCACTCAATGCACCTTTCTTGTTCCCCTTAACTTCAACAACTTTCATTCTGAACAGCTTTCCAACTTCTTCTCTTATCGCAACGTTGAACCTCATCAACCCAT
>CAZCHG010000123.1:0-2666 GCA_964498465.1 uncultured archaeon
AATTTTGTTTCTTAAGATATAAGTATTAAAAACTTTTGATATAGCGACTTAACTGCTATGTTTTTACCTCCAGCTAATTTTTACTTTTAGTTAAATAATTAGAATATTATAAAATTTATTTAAAACAAATTAAGTAAAGTCTTACCTAATATTTAGTATTAAAATATCACTAAATTAGGTAAGATTATACCATCAAGCTTAAACTAAATTTGTCAGAAACGTTTCGCAGTAAAAACAACTCACATGGTGTAAAGCGTGATGGATTACATAAGCTTCTTTTTCAAATGTTTTACAACTTTGTTTATAATAGTGGATCCTCCAGGAAACTTGCCCTTTTTCATGGCTTTAACAGAAAAACTACCAGAGAAATTAAAGGAAAAGGTATCGAAAAAAGCAACAATCATAGCTTGTTCCTTACTTTTGATTATAATGGTTACTGGTGGTGCCATACTGAAGTACTTTCACGTATCGCTGAATAGCCTGATGGTTGCCGGCGGGATTTTGCTTTTCATTATTTCCGTAGACATACTCATGGGTAGCACAAGAAAAGAGATTTATAAGAGAAGGGCTGCTGAGAGCGTAGACATTGATTCCCTAGCTGTTTTCCCACTAGCTTTACCCCTCTATACGGGTCCTGGAGCCATTACTGCTGGAATTGTTTTATACTCCCAAGCTTATGACATAATTTCAAAGTTAATTGCAATAAGCAGCGCAATAGCTGTTTACGCATTGGTAAGACTTACGCACATGTACAGTCACAAAATAATTAAACTGCTTGGAAAAAGCGGATCAAACATAATTGCAAGGCTGCTTGCAATATTCCTTGCAGCTATTGCGGTTGAGTACATCTTTAATGGATTAAAAGGAGAATTTGGAGAATTCAGCTAGAAACTAGATTTAAAACCTCTTTTCTTCTCTTTTTCCAAGCTTTCTTAATCCACTTTACAAAAGCCCAGTAACCGATTTTTATTGCGGTGTTCTTTAAACCCTTAAAATATCTCTTCATTATATCCTCAACCCACTTAATATTGTGCTCCATGCAAAGCGCTAACAGCTCGTAATGAGCTGGATTTAGCTTTATATCCTTCAGCTTTCCCTTCAAGGCACAAACCTCCATGGGTATGAAAATCAAAGGAACTATCATAGACCTATACTCGCTTAACCTTTCAACAAGTTCAATTGTTTTCAGGACATCTTCTTCGGTTTCTCCAGGCATGCCTACAATTAAGGTTGCTGCGGGAACCCACTTGTTCTCATGCATGATCAAAAAAGCCTCTTCCGCAACTTCATGCCACTCGTTTGGATGGAAGGGCAAGCACTTTCCCCGCATGTATTTTTCCATAATTCTTGAGCTTCCAGTTTCCAATCCAACCTGAACACCAAACATATCTTCTATCTCAAGTATCTCATTTATCTTTTCAACAAGAGATGGTTTTGCTGCTACTGCTGCAAGGGAACAGTGACTAATACTAACGTTATTTGCAATTTTTCTAACCTGTGAGAAAAGATTCAAAACGGCTTTTTCGTTAGGTATAAATCTTGGACTCTTACACTTATAAAGCAACACATCTTCAGCATGCAAGATTACTCTTCTGGTTTTACCTTTTATGCAAATCTTTGCTTCTTTAATTATTTTATCAAGCGGGATATCCCTTCTTTTCTTTAAGGTTTCACTGCAAAACTTACATCCTCTCCCACAACCTCTGGAAATTTCCACTAACCCGTTAACAGATGGGTTCTTTATTGTAGGTATCTTTTCAACTTCAACTGATTTCGTCTTTATAACTTTAGGTAGTTCTTCTCCCTTTAAAGCTGCTTTAAATAAATCTGCGACGATTTCTTCAGCTTCCCCAATAACTATGCAATCCACTTGGCTTTTCCAATAGCTGTCCCATTCAAGCTGCCAAGCTCCAGCTCCTCCAACTATTACTTTGATTTTCTCCCTGTAGGGCTTTATTTTTTCCATTAACTTTACAAACTCTATCTTGGTCGATGCAGTTCCCCCCAACAAAAATGTAAAGGTTACACTCACTGGGCCAAAACCGAGTGGATCCATTACAGATACTCCCAAAACTTTAGCTTCGTCGAGATATTTATTTAAATCATAAGGATGCACTGTTAAAACATCTAAACCTTCATCAATCAAAACAGATTCTATTTTTCTTAAACCGTAAGGAGCTTCCTTTACTATCCCTTTCTTATTTTTTATTTTCGGATAAAAAAATTCCTTTATAAAACGAGGTGGGAGCACTTGGGGTGGTGAACAAGTCCCAAAGCCTAGGAATTCCTTTCCATGATGATTGCTCATTTCCGTAGCTGGAGCTGTTAAAATTACGTTAACCATGTTTAACACCAAAGTATATTTTATAATATTAGCTATATTAATTGATGATATTTATTATGAGCAATTATAACCAGCAATGGTTCGTATATAGCAAATGCAATTTAATTTTTAAGTAGAATGGTTGTTATTTTTAAATTTAAGGCGAATTAATATTAGTAAAGATTTTAAGAACTTAAAAGGATAAACCGATAGTGTGTTTGAAAACTTAAAAACAAATTTTATTGTTCAAAACTAGTTTTAAATTAGTTAATTTATATAATTTATTTTTATATTGTTAATTTGCCATTCCAAAGCTTAAAAATATGATTGCATAAAATAAAAA
>CAZCHG010000124.1:0-2465 GCA_964498465.1 uncultured archaeon
ATCCATATCTAATATTTTATCACTATACTATATAAATTTTTATGTTAAAGGGTCAATACTTACCTAATAGTTTTTCATAATTCTTTCGATCTGCATTAAAAATGCAAAAAACAAAATTAGTGTGTTTTTAGTATTTTGTAAAATTTCGTTATTTTACTGTTATTAAAAGCAAAAACTTTCAATAATGTGAAAACTTACATTGATCAATGTAATATTTAGAAGGTACGAGGTAAAAAATATGGACTACATTTTTGCTCCTTGGAGAATAAGATACATACTAGCACCAAAATATAAAGGATGTATATTCTGTGATTTTCCAGCGCAAAATGATGATGAAAAAAATCTGATACTGTACAGAAGTCAAAAGTGCTTCATAATAATGAACAAATATCCATACAATCCTGGTCATCTAATGGTAGCTCCTTATAGACATGTGGCAGAGATAGAAAAATTGACAGAAGAGGAAGAAAAGGATTTATTTCACTGCCTAAAAGT
The DNA here is from genome assembly GCA_964498465.1 of uncultured archaeon. Lineage (GTDB taxonomy): Archaea > Halobacteriota > Archaeoglobi > Archaeoglobales > Archaeoglobaceae > CAZCHG01. The sequence continues at coordinate 496 of CAZCHG010000124.1, forward strand.
AGCTATAGCTGCAATTAAAAGTACGCTAAAGCCTCATGGCTTCAATGTAGGTGTTAACATAGGCAGAGTAGCTGGAGCAGGAATCGAAGATCATGTTCACATGCATGTTGTACCAAGGTGGAATGGTGATACTAATTTCATGCCAGTTTTAGCTGATGTTAAAGTAATTCCAGAGGCCTTGGAGGAGACATATAAAAAGTTAAAAAAAGCAATAGAGACACTGAAGTATTAACCTTTCCACACTGAACAGCAAATTAGAAAGTACCTAATATATAATGCAACAATAAAAGCTAAGCAAGTTTTTTATGATGAGCTCAGAAGCTTACTTCAAAAGATTACCTAGAAGCTTTTAGGTGTTAGAGTATAGGATAGGAGAATATAATGAATTACTCATGTAAATTTAATCTTTGGAATAATCCCTCCAAACTCATCATAAATGTTTGTTAATTCTTCAACTCGCTGGGATTGTTTTCCAATGGTACATTTTCAGATTTATAGAAACTTCATCTGTTTCTCACTCTTGCCAATGCTGTAGGAAACCCTCAGTTGTATTAAACCATAAATAAAGAGCCTTAAGCTTGTTCTCATTCTCATCTAGTAGTCTGATAATATAGTTTGATAAAATTGATGTATCAGAAAACAATTAAATCATATGAGTTGTGTTAGCCTTGGTTCTATCTATCTAGTAATATAAATCGTCTAGCTTTTTCCTTTAAATACAGTTTTAACTTTCTGCGTTTTCGGTTTAACATACGCATTTGAAGATGTTGCTTGAAATACCTACAGATCTATAACATTAGCGTGATAAAGATAAAAATATAAATCTTGTCTTGTTTTAATCATTTACGCTTAGTTATTTTAACTGGAATTTCGGTTGGAATTCCTTTAGTCTTGTTCACAGGTACCTTGGTTGGGATTTTTGTTGAACCAATTTCCGTAATTTCTGTTAATGATTTAGACCTCTTCATAATTGACACGTTTATAGCTTTCTCAATAGCAGGCTGAGCTACTTTTGGAACGGTTTCATGCACCTCATGCAACACATCGATATGTTCATGTGTAACATCATCTATCAATTTGGCCATAGATGTCAAATTGTAATTTCTTGAAATTTCTTTAGATCTATTTATTCTTTCCTGACTTTCTTTTAATAGACTTTCTACATCCTCTCCTCTCTTAGCATTCTTTCTAGCCTTCAAAAGAAGCTTTTCTGCAAGTTTAATATGTAATTTGCATGCTTTTTCTGGCATTATCTTTTCTAACACGTTCAAAGCTTGCTCATTCCCTCTTAGCGATACGTTCTTTGCCATTTTAATTGCAGCTCTAGCTTGATCAGGAACTATGTCGTACACAAAGTCTAAAACATCTAAATGAATCGTTGTAGCAATCGCAACCAACTCAGCAACCTTTGAAACATTTTTTCCGGCTTTTTGAGCTTTTTCTATGATTTTAATTGACTTATTTAGGTTACTCTCATATTCTCTCATTAAATCATCAATGTATTCTAATTTCCCCTCTTCAGCCATTTTCTTTGCTTCAGCTAATCTTAGTTCAGCGTGTTTAAGGTACTTTTTAGCCTTTTCAACTTCATCAAAAGTTAGCATTAAATCCAAAGTCTCAAAGAACCTTTTAATGCCATACATCCATGAGTCTGGTGTTATTTCTGGATTTGGTAACTCTTGTGCTACTGCTGGTTGTATTGCTATAACTATTGCCATGAATAGTGATAGCAACTTAATCTTCACAATTTTCATAGTAATATAGATTATCACAAAGCAGTGTTTAAGACTTTTTTGCATAGAAGTATTTTATTATTAAATTTTATTTATTATACTTAATTTAAATATTTAAAAATAATTATTCTTAAGGAATTTGATTACTTACAGTTTATTCAAGCCTTTGCTTTGCAGAACAGTAACAATTTTCGTAGACATTGATGGATATTAGTCAATTTTGATGCCATGCTTTTC
>CAZCHG010000125.1:0-2461 GCA_964498465.1 uncultured archaeon
CCCCCTTACCAACTCCCACCCCTGCAAAAGGTGCTCCAGGATTTGAGGTTTTAATAAGTATACTCGCTCTGTTATTAATCATTATAAGAAGAGCGAAGAAATAACAAAATATTGTAATTAATTTATTCTTAATTTTTTATTTTAATTTACTCGGAAAATTAGGAGAAATCTTATAAAGTACCAGCATCTAATATAATTTTGGCCCGACGGCCATAGGGGTAGGGGAAACACCCGGTCTCATTCCGAACCCGGAAGTTAAGCCCTACCCCGTTCCGTGTTGTACTACGCTCCGAGAGGGCGTGGGAAGCACGGAAGCTGTCGGGCCATTATTTTCAAACTCTTTTTTTATTATAAATTCTTCTAAAATTTAAAAAATTTAAATTTACTGAGACTTAAGAGTTAAGTTAAATTTTGCACACAAAACTGCTACAACGGAATTTCACTTAGCATTAGATCTAACTTTGCTGATCCAAGTTTTACACATTTAATTTAATAAAGAGTTTACAACTCTTATTTCAAAAAGTAAACCTAAATTAAAAATATTTACGTGGACTTACAAATGCATGCATTTTAATCCAAAATTTTTCAAAATTTCTCCAAATATAAATAACTTACTTCAAATGAGTTTAATTTTTATGGCAAAAATTCATGGAAAACACTTTTTTGCCTTTAAGTTCAAAATACATCCTATTTTTGCAAAGTAAGGAACTAAAATGTGGTTTTTTATCGTGAAATGATGCATTCATGTTTGTTCACGTTTGTTATCGTTAAATTTTAATAGATTAAGCTACTAATATTCATATATTTTGCCATAAATGTGGAGCAAAAGTTAGAGAAACTGACAATTTCTGTTTTAACTGTGAAGAGCCTCTAAAAGATTTAAAGAAACTGCTATCGAAAGAGAAAGAACAAATCACAAAACTTACCACTGAGAAAAGGGAAACTAAATCTAGATATAAGGTCTATGCTATAGGAATCTCGGAAGACTTTAAATATACTGGATCTGTGAACCATCCCGCACTGAAGTGCGGAACTTCTCCTGTTCCACTCGCCTTCACGGCAAAGCTTCATACGGGAGTTCAGGGGGTTCACAGCTCCCCCATCTCATCGGACTTTTTATCCGACGGGCTATTTGCCTTACCTCTCTGCTCTAAAACATTTAGAGCGTTATCGGAAACATTCCATCTTTTTGTAGGAATTTAGAGTATTTAAAACTACCGCCACCGCCCCTTTCGCTACCCTATTGCATATCCCCGCTTTGAAAAGCGAGGTTTTGCAAGCAACATTTCTATAAGAAAATAGATTTTGGATATCTAGATTCAGATAATGTCCTAGATATTTTCTATAGCTTGCCAAAAGAGTACTCTGATAAAGATAAAGATGAGATAAGAAGTAGAAATAAAGGAATTGTAGCATTATTTATTGAAAGCGATGATGCCGTATTAATCTGTAGCTTAGTTGGTAATAACTGGAACAAAAGATGATGCAATTAACCTGATAGAAGAATTTTATGAGAGCAAAGCTAAATTTTTAAAAAGAGTAAGGGAGGTTAAAAAAGCTAAAAAAGGTTCTTTGCTTAAACTTGCGATCCCATGCCGCGAAGGCGTATGAAATCAGGAGAAGTTCCGCTCCTTAGGGCAAGGTAGTTCACGAATGCAGACATCCGTTGAACTTCTTAAACTCACAAAAACTTTTTTAAGGTTTTTTTCTTTATAGACAGCGTTATGCGGATAAAAATTTTTGCATTTACGCTAACTCTCTTGACTTTATTACTGATAGGTTGTATTCAGCCTACTCAGATTGAAGGGCTAAAGAAAACCCCTACAACCACCCCTACCCCAACTCCAGTTGTAACTCCAACACCTTTACTTATGACCACACCTCAACCATTAATAACTGCAACGCCAACTCCAAAGAAGTCGCAATTTTCAGAAGAAACTTATTGTCCACTGAAAGTTGACATGTACACTTTAAAGCCCTATTTTATCCAAGGCGAAATAATTGAAATTCGAATCTCATTTGTTAACACAGGAAAAAACACTATAATGCTTTACCCATTTCCTCCAGGAATTAAAATACTTAGAAAAACTTCTGGAAGAGTTAAGCTTGAAGTTAAGCCTGGTAACATATCACTTGAACTGCAACCCAGACATGGAGAAACTTGCACACTCAAACTTTCTTCTTCAAATCTTGAGCCTGGATTTTACGTGGTAAAGCTTCAAAACTTTAAAGTTAAAACGCAAAAGTCTAGCTGGATACTTAGTCCTGAGATTGGGGAAATATTGATTCAATACAAGCAAGGAGCATTGGTGATGGAAATGGAATTGAATAAAACGACAATAAGCAATGAAGTCGCGGTATCACTTAAGAAGGTAAAGTTTAATGAGTTTGGTGGAAAGTTGGAGGTTATTGCCACACTACCTAGATCATTCAAACCACCTTCGTTGGGTATACCCATGCC
>CAZCHG010000126.1:0-2444 GCA_964498465.1 uncultured archaeon
AATTATTATCATCTTATATAAATTTTTCTATTAAAGGGTCAGCACCACTGGAATTGGTAATTTCTTTTCAAACTTCTTTATCCAGCGTGAAAGAGTGATTTAGAGACTGATTGGATTTCAGAAAGAATTCTTGCATTTCTTCTAGCTGAAGAAGTCTGAATGTAGATTGATATGCCAAGAATTTTAACTTCAACTGGTATTTTGTTTCTCAAAGACCTTAAGCTCCTTTACGATATCTTTTACCGATTGCATATTTTTGAGTTTATTAAAAAATCTATACATTTTGGTAATGGGGATTTGTCCCAATGCTTAACAGTAATATTTTTTAATCAACGATTAAAGAGTTAGATCTAATGAAAATACACAAGGTACACATACTACTTGTTGCTGCGCTACTGTTGACTATCCCAGTGTGTGGGTGTAAAGCTTTGACGTATGAGGATGAACCCTACTTTATAGCTTATATTCCAACTAGTACTTATCTAGAAAAAGGCGAAGAGAACCAGATATACATAGTTATCCAAAACCAAGCTATTCTTAAGGAAATTACCTACGATACATACCAGCAGTATGTATATCTCTCAAACAGAACAGATTTGCTCACTACAGCATACAATGTAACCATATCAATCAATGCTCCAGAGGGTATTGAAGTTCAAGCACCGCTAGTTAAAGTTAACGCAATACCAGTAGCATACCCAGTAAAAATACCAGTAAAAATCAAAGTAAGAGATTTCGTCAAAGCTGGAGATTACGACTTAAACATTACAATAAATTATGAAGTGTTTGATGAAGTGTTCTTTGAGGTTGCTCAATATACACCCCCTCAAATTCAATATACTAAGCAAGTAATATACATATACAACCAAACCACTGGCGCGCTTGAGGAGAAGAAAATCATAAATGAGACTATGTCACCTATTTATTGGTACCCATGGGTTGAAATTAAATTCAAAGAGAAAACTCAAAATATATCAGTAAAAGTACACGTAAAAGAGGCTCCTGTAAAGCTTAGAATTGTTAATGTGAAAGCTAGCGAAATGATTGCTGGAGGTAAGGGCAGAATAGATATACAGGTAAAAAATGCTGGAGAAAAGATTGCAAGAAACTTATTTCTTGTTCTTTCAACACCTTCTGGATTTAGGTCACTCTCGACATTCCAAAAATCACCAGATATCAAGACTTTAAAACCCATGCTTGAACTCATGAAAATGCAGGCCAAAATGATGGGTAAAGAAATAGAAATTCCAGAAGTAGAGATTCCTCCAGAGCTAATTGCTGCCATAACAAAAGGATCATATTACATAGGTGATCTTGAGCCTGGCCAAACAGCAAACGCTTCATTTATAATCGATATAGAAACTGAAGAGGGAGGATACTATCCGTTTCAAATACAGGGTGTTTATTTAGACGAGTATGGTGAAGCTAAACAAACTGATCCAGTAGCATTTGGTGTATTCGTTGAAAGTAAACCTGAAGCTGAAATTGTTGAGTTTGAGTCTGCAGTTTATCCTGGAACCAAAGGTAACTTAAGGGTTAAACTGAAATTTAATCACCAAATTGAAAATTTGCGAGCTAAACTAGAAGTCGAGCCACCAATTATAGCATGTGTTAAAGAAAGATACATAGGTACAATAAAGAGTAATTGTACACTGGATTTCGTTATAAAAGCAAGTGATGATGCAGAACCTGGTGTTTATCCCGGAAAAATAAAATTATATTACAAAATAAGCGATAAAGAAATTACTGACGAAATTGACGTTGGAATAAAGGTACTAAAGGAAATGAAATTCGAACTAGAAGGTGTACCAGAAATAGGAGTTGGTGAAGAAAAAGTTATAACGGTGAAAATCATAAATGCTGGCAAGTTTAAAGTTAGAGAGGCTACAGCTAGAATTACCGTAGTGGATCCATTTTCTACAACAGATGATACGGCTTATATTGGAGATTTAGAACCTGGCGAAGGTAAAAACATAAGCTTCAAGCTTAAAGTTAGCAAGGATGCTACGCCAAAATTGTATGCGTTAAATCTTGAAGTGAAATACAAAGATCCATACGATGAATGGGTAATTAGCAAACCCATAAAGATGCCAATACTAGTTAAAAAGAAGGGGAAACTAATTGGCATAGTTGGAATTTTAGGTAGTATGATTGCAATTATGGGCGTTTTTATTACATATAAGAAAATCAATAAAAAAAATTCAGAAGAACAAAGAAATCCAGCAAAAACTCCCACTAATTGCCAATTTTGCGCAAACATCAAATGTGGATTAAAAGTAGATAAATTAAAGAACAAATTAAAATATAAACTAAAAGTATTTAAAGAGAGAGCTAGAAAATTTAAGATGAGGTAAAACTTAAGGTTTTGCGGTCGTAGTCTAGCCTGGTCTAGGACACGGGCCTCCCGAGCCCGGGACCCGGGTTCAAATCCCGGCGGCCGCACT
>CAZCHG010000127.1:0-2428 GCA_964498465.1 uncultured archaeon
ACTGTACAATCGATGTAAAGCAAAATCTAAACCAGAAATAACTCTGAGTTGTAATCCTTTGGTTAAATACTGTTTTAAAGTCAAGCCGATAAAACCGAAGGATTATGCATCTTTCGACGTGAACTTAACTAGCATAACTGGTTTTATCAACAGAAGAGTAGTAAGATTTGATTTGGGGGACTATTATCACATTCACAGAGTTTATGAGAAAAAAGAAGGGAGATTCAAAAAACTCGCTAAGGCAAAGCCGAAAACGGCTAAAAAGATAATGCAGAAGCATTCCAAGTAGGAAAGAGACTGTGCAAGAGATTTGATGCAAAAATAGCTACTATAACAGTAAGAGAACTTGTATCGGTGAAGCATGAGCAATCCTTGAAAACTTAAGAACTTTAAAGACAGAATACTTAACGGTAGCAAAGACTTAAATCGTAAATTGTCAAAGTGGAACTGCAGGATTTTCCTGTTCACACTTAAGTGCAAGCTTAAGAGGTTCGATCTTCCAGTAAAATATATTAACCCTTCTAATTCATCAAAAATCTACTCTTTCTGCTCAGGCAGCTTGCTGCCTATCAGGACAGGTTGATGAAATGCAAATGTGGATTTGTTCAAGATAGAGATGTTGTAGCTATTAAACTTCGGATGTGGGGCTTGGGGGTTACTCCGAATGGGGACGAGCATCCGAAGACTTTATCCTTCAAAGGCATGTGTCCCAAGACGGACGTGTGTCTTATAAAAGACTGCGTCCGCTGAAATCCTTAGAGACATTGCAAAAAGGATTAGTAATTTTAAAAAATACTAAGCAAAACCTTAATTAGATTTAAAATAAATTTAAAACAAAAAATAAGCTCTTTATTGTTGAGACAAAACTTTCAAATCTATGTATTGACCGCCGGCTGGAACAAATCTCTTGGGTTTAATTGGGCTCTCGTATTTCTTTATGTTCTCGAGCTCTAGAACCAACCATTTTTTCTTTCCTTTTCTTTTTCTTCTTTGTTTCTCTTGAGCCTTTAAGTATTCTTTCAATTCCTCCTTTGTCAGAAATACTCTGTCTCCATACATTTCATATGCTTCCATTGGATCATCGATAATTTTCACATCTTTTATCGTAGCTTCGCCTACGAATCCTGTATCTTCTCTTGATTGGTATATTATGAACTTCATTCCAGGTTTAAGTTTTTTCCAAACAGTTGCTGGTTTTATAAATACATCCTTTCCTTCTTTGAAGAATCTATCGGTGTACTGTTTTGGAACTGGATAAGTTACAGCTTCCTCCACCATACTCATCACTCCGCAGCACTCAATATTAAATTATAATCTTCCTCAGGAATTTCCCTCATAGCTTTTCCAACAAGGTGACCGCTCCATCTCTTTTTATTTACTATGAACTTTAACTTTGGAATTAATGGTTTAAATTCTACTGGTTTGCTGAATATTTTAATTGGTTTTATTTTCACTCTATAAGGAAACACTTCATTTCCTTTTGTTTTGAAAATTCTTGTAGAATCTTTAAATGGTTCAGAAACCACCTCATACGCTGCAACAACTTTTGATTCTTTTATCTCTCTATTAATTCTCTCTTGTTTGGTGTAAATTAGCAGTTTGTCGCCAGGTTTTACCCTTTCAATTATATTTTTATGCCTCTCAGGAACCCCCCATATATTATTATCTCTAATTATCTTCCAATTTTCCTCATCCGTTATGCAGAGCCAGTGTTTCATAAAAAAAATTTATTAGGTTTTATTTTTATATTTTTCTGTGGTAATTTCGATAGGTGTTCAGTTAAAAATGGCTAATAGTGGATTTTTTCGAAAGATGTTAATTATTATCAATTGAAAAATTGATTAAAACCCAAATATTAATTGTTTCTGGAAATGGACTTTTAATCTTGTAAAAATTATTTTTTATTTAAAATTAGTGATTTAAATAAAATAATAATATATCATAATCAAAAAGATCCACTAAGAGATTGCTATTTGCTAGAAATTATCAATAGATACATCTATGCAAAACTCCATTTTCTGAGAGCACAGTAAGCTAAAGTTTTTTAACGTTGCTAGCATAGTTAAGACACCAGACACCTTTTTATCCTGACAATTAATGTTTTAAAGAGTTAAATGTAAATAATGGCGAAATACTAAGGTTTTTAGAGTTAAAATTTAAGAAGAATACATAGTTTGAAATTTAATGCTGATTTTGTGAGTTTTTTGCCAGAAGTAATTATGTTTGAGACAATTCTCCAGAATAAAAACAATATGATTTTTGCATCATGTTTTAAGGAACTGTAATCTTTATCAGCGATTGATTTAAAAACTTTAACAGCAAGTAACCATTTGTCTCGTGTTAATTTTAGTATTTTTAAGTTGTGAAATTCTCTGATTTTATAGGCCTTGCGAAACAGTTTCATTTTGTGAGCATTGGTGAACATAAC
>CAZCHG010000128.1:0-2419 GCA_964498465.1 uncultured archaeon
ACTATCTCTTCTTAATTTTATCAAGGTCTTCAAATAAAACTATTCCTACATTGTGGTAGTATGCGTAATCGAGCAGTTCAGCTAAAGTTTTCAACCTAATATCTTTAGCCTTGTTTTTAGGAAATCCGTGAGAAGGAACTTCTGGAAAGTGTTTAACCTTAACGTCTCTAATCTTTCCTTCTCTATCAACGATAACCATGTTTATTCTGTCTGAGTTTAAGTCAAACGATGCTATCAGCTTACCACATGTAATTCCATACTGGAACAGTTCAAATGGAATGCTTAAATGGAGGTAGATTTTACCGTTCCTAAAGACTACTTTAGTTGTGTACTTCTCAGCCTTTATGAATCTTCCACCGAAGTCGTGTCTAAACTCTAACCAACTCTTTGAGAAAGGATCCCTAATTCTAACTGATTTATCATCAATTTTGACATTTCTGTTTCCTTGCTCGTTCGATTTGGCATAGCTGATAAGGAACTTTGACTTAACGTGAATGTATCTTGGATTTCCTTTACAACCTTCTTTCAGCATCTTGGCATAATCCCAAGCTGAAGCAGCATACCACCAGTTGTTCAAGATTTTACGCAATTCTTTAACTCCTTCTGACTTTTTAACACCATCTAATTGCAATCTTATTGCCTTATTCACTGCTTCTTTGGATCTATGACAAAGTAAACATAATCTAAGATAATCTTCTTGAGTTTTAGGAGTAAGCAATCCATGTATTGTTACGAAATCTATTCTCGCTTCTCGTATTTGTTCAACCATAATTCTATTGCCTCCTTTATTGCTTCTTTTACAGTACCTTTCTTGTTGCCTTTAACCTCAACTACAGTTTTCCTGAATCTTTTACCTAGTTCATCATCTATCTCTATAGTAAACCTCATAACAACACCACAAGGTTTTTATGCACTAATGTATTTATGACTTTTGGAGATGAGTTCTACCGCTGTGAAGTCGATGAGCTAAGCGAGGTGGAGCGGTTGAACAATCCCGACGGAGATTCGATGAACCCGTCAAAAGGCGGAGTAAGTCGGGTCTCCGTCGTAAATGGGGAATGAAGGTTGGTGTGTATTTCCATGAATTCCATGAATTAGGATAAATTTACACATCTACCAGACCCCATACTAAGGCTTCAATTTATAAAGTCTTGCTGAGAAGTATTAACGGTGGAAAGATATGGTTGAGGAGAAACTGATAACAAAGGAGGATATAAAAAAGAGAATGGAGAAAATTAAGCATAAGATAGCAGTATTGAGCGCAAAAGGAGGTGTAGGAAAATCTACTGTAGCAGCGTTAATAGCTGTACATTACGCAAGGAAAAAACACAAAGTTGGTATATTCGATGTGGATATGTTTGGACCAAGTATCCCAAAGCTGTTTGGAATCGAGGATAAAAAAGTTATGGTCAAGGCTGATGGAATTGAACCAACATTTACCGAAAGATATGGTATAAAAGTCATTTCAATACATTACGCGTTACCTAGGAGAGAAACTCCAGTAATTTGGATGGGTCCTGTAGTTGCAAGTACCATAAGAGATCTGTTGGGCAAAGTGGAGTGGGGGGAGTTAGACTACTTAATTTTTGATCTACCTCCTGGCACAGGAGATGAACCTTTGGTGATCATGGAAAATGTAGAGCTTGATGGAGCAGTAGTGGTTATGACTCCCCATGAACTATCGATGGCAATAGTTGAAAAGGCGATAAATATGGCAAGAAAGCTAAATGTTGAAGTCTTAGGTATTGTTGAGAATATGAGTTATATTGAATGCCCAAAATGCGGGGAAATTATCTATCCATTTGGAAGAAGAAAAGTTGTTGAACTAGCGAAAAAATATGGCATACCAATTTTAGCAGAAATCCCAATAGATTCAGAACTAGCAAGGTTATCTGAACTAGGTAGAATTGAAGATTATGAGTACGATTTCTTTGAAACCCTTTTACTTTAGCTCTACGTTTTGATTCTTTCTGGATTGAATCCCTTCTTTACAAGAAGTTCTTTAACTTTTTGAACATGATTTCCTTGGAGCTCAATAACACCGTTTTTTATGGTTCCACCGCAAGCCAATTTAGATTTTAGGAATTTTATTAGTTCTTTAAGATTCACTTCACTACCGTCTATACCTTCAATAATAGTTACCTCTTTGCCATATCGCCTTTTGGCAACTTTGATAACAATTTGTTGCTGTTCTTTAGCAACTTCTCCACAAACACAAATCTCCTTTGGAAGTCCACAAATAGGACAAATTCCCGAAATTGACTCGCCCATCTGCCTTCTTTAAATACTTAACCTATGGTGTATTTTAAATTTTCGTTAATATGCAACTCCTTCAAAATTACCTTCTGAATCTCAAGCTTGGCGTTTTATTTTAAAATCCTAAACATGTTTGTTATCGACATACTTTTAGCATTAAATG
>CAZCHG010000129.1:0-2360 GCA_964498465.1 uncultured archaeon
TGAAAATGAATGAAACTGGAGATGCTACGCACTTTTAGTATAGAATAGTTCATTTACATTTGCCATTTAATACATTTATTACTTCTTGACGTAAAAATTTTAACTTCTTACGCTTACATTAATGCTCTAATGAATTATAGAAGAATATTATTGATTACTGGAAAACTTGCAAAGAATTTAGTTGAAAAACAAGCATCAAAATTTAATAATGTAGATGTATACGTAGTAAATAAGGAAGTTGCTGCTTTAATTACAACAAAAGATATTGAAAATATAGATTTATCAAAATATGACCTGGTATTGCTTCCTGGACTGGCAAAAGGGAATTGGAAAAAACTTGAGAAGCTAAAAGGTGTTAAAATTAGATTAGGACCCATTCATGCTTGTGATATAGAATTTATTTTGAGAAACATCGATAAAGTAGAGTTATCCCATGATATTCCCGCATGTAAGTTGCTGGAGAATTCCACAAAGGATAATGACCTAAGAACTTTAGCGTATCCAGCTGATTTTGCGTTTAAAATAAGAGATATCAAAATAGGCGGTGATTCTAGAATTAAAGTTATATCAGAGATCCAAAACGCTACAGAAATAAATGATGATGAGCTTAAAGAGAAAATAGATTACTTGCAAAAATTTGCAGATATAATAGATTTAAGTATTCCCAATGAGTCTAGCTATGACCAGGTAAGGAGAGCTATTAAAATCGCTTTGGATTATTCAAGTGTTCCAATCAGTGTTGATACAACAAATCCAAAATTCTTAATTCTTGCTTCAGAGTTAGGTACTGATTTATTACTATCTCTCACTTATAACAACTTCTCTAAAGTTGTAGATAAAATTAGTAAGGAACAAGCAGTGGTTGTAGCTGAGAAAAGCCTTAATTTACTCCTAACTATGATTAATAAACTAAGAGAAATAGGATTTTGCAAAATAATAGCAGACTGCCTATTAGATCCACCTATGTACGGTTTAACTTTTTCAATAAAAAGATATGTAACTTTCAGAGAGAAAGATAAAGATACTCCTCTATTAATGGGCGTTGGTAACGTTACAGAACTTTGTGATGTAGATTCAACTGGTGTAAATGGTCTATTAACCTTTATAGCCGAGGAAATTGGAGTTAATTTACTATTAACAACAGAAGCTAGCCCAAAAACACACGGATCCACAAAAGAGCTTAAAATAGCTACATATATGTCAAAAATATCAAAAAGAAAAAAGAAATTTCCAAAAGATATGTACTTCAACCTGCTGTCAGTCAAAGAGAAGAAGAGAATAGAGTCAAAAACTGAAAAAGTGGAAAAAATGATTATTGCTGAAGGTAAAAAGACATTTAAATTTGATCCAAAAGGTTACTTTAAAATATGGCTAGAAAAAGGGAAAATTTTCTGTAAACATAGCAGTGGTGTGACCATTGTTGGTTCTTCCGCTGATGACATCTTAAGTACAATAATAAGCAACAATTTGATCTCAAATTTGGAACATGCAGCATATCTTGGCAAGGAGCTAACCAAGGCAGAAATTGCTTTAAAGCTCAACAAAAATTACGTTCAAGATTTGGATCTAAATTTTGGTATTTATACAAACTTCAATAATTTTCTAGTTTCAACTGAATAATTTTTGAGCAATTAAATGATCTAAAATATTTGATCAAAATCTACATAATTTTCTGGAAGCTTACCATCCTTATGTGAGGCTTCATCGAGCACTTTTTTTTCAATATAAATAGGACATGGTACTCTTAAGGCTATAGCAATGCTATCACTTGGTCTTGCATCAACTTCAATTTCATGATTTTCCTGTCTTATAATTACCCTTGCATAAAATGTGTTATCTATTATATCATCTATTACAACTTTTTCAACCCTTGCATTCAGCTTATTTAATATCTCTACAAGTAAATCATGTGTCATCGGTCTGGGAGACAACTGCTTTTTTAGGGCGGAGTTAATTGCCATAGCTTCTGATAAACCTATATAAATTGGTAGCAATCTACCATCTTCAGCTTCAAGCACAACGACAGGAGACATTCCAAAAACACTAGGTGCAGCAAAAACACCATATACTTTTGCTGAGATTTGCATGTATTATTACTTTTTCAGTGAAACTATTAATACTTTGTTGTGAGTTATCCGCTCCCGTAGGCAAAACTTTTCATATCACAATAAGGATTTACATCTTAACCCACTTTCCTAGTACACAATCACAAAGAAGTAAAGACTTTCTCTCTGTGACATTCAGAACTGTCTCAGTTTCACATCTTAAGATGTTTAAGAAAGTATAGCAATTCACCTTGCCCAATTTGTAGACGAAAAACAAGCAGAGACCACACAATGTCTCTCAAGCATCTTAGATAT
>CAZCHG010000130.1:0-2358 GCA_964498465.1 uncultured archaeon
AAAGGTCTGAATTTTCATCGCTTATTATCTCTTTTGTTTCTTCTGATACTAAATTCAGTGTGGTAGGGTTTTCTTGTCTGGAAAGATATTGGACATGCATGGATTTTAATGGAAATTTGTTAAGTATGTTTGCTTTTGAACAAAGAAGACTGAGTTCTAAATTTTTTATTTCTATAAAATCCAGTTTATCTGAATTTTCAAGTATGGCTTGTTCAACTTCTTTTTTATGCAGGTTGTATGTGATGCTGATTCTCATTTTATTTCTTGCTGAGTACTTCCTTTAGAGTCTGTAATTGAGTATTCATTGTATCAAGTTTAGCTGATAACGATTTTTTTCTTTCTTCATCTATTGCCCATATAACACATAAGAAGAAAACAATAATGCCCACTACTATTATTACATTAACACTTGGTTTGAATACAGAAAATATAAAAGTCAAAATGCCGAAACAACTGGCGAGTAGCGTAATAAACTTTTTCATTATATTAAATTGATTAGAACTTTGCATTATTTTAACACCTCCATTGATACACAGTCTATCTTTTTAATCTCTCCTTTTTTTTCATCTATTTCACAGGAGAAGATCAGAATAAAATCTTTATCCTCAAACTCCTCGTTTATATCTCTTAAAATAGGATTACCAAGTTTTGTATCCGTTAATATTTTAGATGCTGCCTCTGTTCCATATCCATGGCAGCCACCTAATAATACAGCTTTTTTCTTCGGATTATAAGGGTTTTTAGTTCGGATTAATATCCCGTAATCTAAACTCCATGTCTTTTTGACATCATCATATATTGGTATGTAGAGTTTTTCTGATGGATGACGTAAGGGGTATTTTAAGGGATAACATCCTTCATCGTCTCTAATATCAAATCCCACAGGTATTTTATTAAGTTTTAAGATTGCATCACTTACAGGATTTGGAACGCCACATCCAAAAGAAAAAATATTATTCACAAGTCTCAGGTGTGGCATAGTTTCTTCCTTAACTTCTATAGCTTCAATTTTGCATCCTATATATCCAGAACATAAAACAGAAACATCAAAGCTCGCCCAAACATCAGTTAAAATATTCTCCGCTTTATTATGAACGTCCTTCTTTATAACTTTTACTTGTTCTTTCCTTCTCACACCTTCTTTCAAAATATCCCCTGTTATTCCAGAGCATGGTTCAGATTTGGTTGTATATTCAAGGAAGAGAGCTTGTTCATAATCTATTCCTAACAGAGAACTTTTCCAACGTGCTATGGCTTCTTCTTTTTTCCTCCATAAGTATCCACCTAAAAGTATACCTATATCCTTAATCAAAGTCCAGATACTCCACTCGACCATCTTAAGTCACCTTTAGTTCTTCTATTGTGCATATACGTGGTGATCCTTTAGGGATATAACTTTTTCTTAATCTTGACCATTTTATTTTGATTTCTACTATCAATTGAAAATAGCCAGTTTTAACTTCAGAATCAAGTTTTTGAAGGATCTTTAAATCTCTTAACACTTTTGATACTGCTAAATTTGCAACCCCATGAGCTCCAGCAATCATCATGTGCTTCTTACCACTGTGAATAGCTGTTTTTGTAAATTTGTTGGGTCCTACTATGATCATAAGAAAATCGGTTTTAAGAATTCCATCATCCGTTACTTCTGGGACATAGATAGGTTCTTTTGTATGGGCGTCTACAATACACCAGTTTGGCTCGTACCATATTTTTCCACCAAATACTCTTTTAACACGAACATCAGGGAACTCTAATTCTTCTTTCTGTATGTTAAACACATAAGGTAAATCCGTAGCTTTAATTTTCCCACTTTCATCGTAACCCATTGCCTTTCTTGTATCCTGATGAGATACAGGTCCACCAACTGAACAAATATTTTGATTTTTATCCACAGGTCTAAATGTGCCTATCCATTCTTCCTCTCGTTCTTCTTTAAAAAACTTATAAATAACACTTTTAAGAGTAGTAAGAGCTTCACGATCATCAGGAGGTACATTATCTCTAATCCAAGGGTTGATTTCGCCGACACTAACTTCTGCTTCTTTTAAAAAGCCAAATAAATGCTCATAAAGTTCTTTTTTGTCTCTTAATTTAGTATATTCATCTTTTAACCACTTTACTAATACAATAGCTGGGCCGACAGTGCTTATCACTACGGAAGGCACATTCAATTTAACCACCTCTGATTTTATATTATACCATCATCCCATAAGCAACAAACCCCCTCTGCATATTTAACCTTTGCCTGAAATCCCCTGAACCTCGCCTTTGCCCTTATCACTTCCTCGTCCATATAGGGCTTTCCTTCTTGCGTCTTATGCATTTTTAAAGCTTCCACCTTTTTATCAATGTAAT
>CAZCHG010000131.1:0-2345 GCA_964498465.1 uncultured archaeon
TAACTTTGTTCTTAAATCCTATTAATTTAATGATTTCCGTAGACAAGCCTGTCTCCTCGAGCACTTCTCGCCTAGCAGCTTCTTCGAGCTCTTCTCCGAACTCTAAATGACCTCCTGGTAATGACCATCTGTCTGCAAAGGGCGGATCCCTTCTTTTTACCATTAATAATTTTCCCTCGCTATTTGAGATCAGAGTTACCACAGATATTTTCGGATACTTCATTTCTCCCCCCTCTCTTATGCTTGAGTTCCCAAATAATCCAAAAATCATCATCCCTCAAGAGTTCTTTAGCCTGTTTAAATTCGTAAAGCCATTTAAAGCCATCATATGCCGTTCTAGACGAAAAAAGAGTTGTAAGATATGGCTTTAAAGTGGCTATAGTTTCTGGCAATAAGAACGTTCCGATTGAGAAGACCAACCCAATTGCAACATCAATCCCTTTGAACTTGAGTT
The DNA here is from genome assembly GCA_964498465.1 of uncultured archaeon. Lineage (GTDB taxonomy): Archaea > Halobacteriota > Archaeoglobi > Archaeoglobales > Archaeoglobaceae > CAZCHG01. Next base: position 455 of record CAZCHG010000131.1, read on the forward strand.
CTCGCTTTTTTTTCTTAAAAATCGATTCTAACCTATTCACACCATATGATACTTCTCTGATCCATTCAACTAATATATCAGTAGATTCTGACTGATTATTGAGTAGTTTTCCCAATCTATTTGCATAGAGCTCAAATTCTTCAGGATTATTTTGGATGATTTCGACATAGTCTTCAATTCTCACCCCTAATAGCCATGGTATCTTCATAAGTTGAACATCCATACCTGCTCTTGTCCAACTTTTTTGGGCTATTTCTGTTTGCAGCTTGTGGTAACCATGTCCAGATCTAGGAACTTGGACAATGTTCCCCCGTTCACGATAGTAGTATGTGCTATATTTGTCAAAGCTTATAAAATCCTTATCCTTATAGTTAATGCGTGATGGCAAGAGAGTTGCCAAGCCAGCGCGGAGAACAGGATCAAGTGTCTTTGCAAAGAAAATAAAATCAAATGGGATCCAAAATTCATCGATATCTTCCCAATAAATAAATTGATAACTTAGAAATAATGTACGTTTTGGAAACAAGCAGCTATATTTTGCTCTTAATTCGAACCTATCTGGGGTTTCTGCCCATATATCAGGTGTCTCAACAACTATTCTTGGGGGATCAATTTCCTCATGGGACCTGAGCACAAGGCTATACATATGTTCTATTTCTTCAAAAATATCTCCAACCCAATCATAACTTCCAGATGTAACAAATCTAGCATTAAAATAATCACCAAATGATCTTACTTTAACAATATCATCAGACTGCTGAATACCTACTTCTTGCAAAATGTCGAGCACATTATTGTATCGGGTCACAATTTTTTTCTGATAACTCATTCTCTCACCTCCTCATCTCCTAACATACTATCTAGCATGCTTTTTTCTACCTTTTTCGCTTTACTAAACAATTCATTATACTGGTAAACTATTATTCTCACCATCTCAGGCGCTTTAATTAGAACACCTTCTGTAATTGCTTTTGTTCTCTCTTCTTTAAAACCTATACACGCTATTTGACTTCCACCTATAACGCTCCCTGTTAAAGGTTCTGTATCTCCACATCGCAAATCTAAATTTTTATATTTGAGGATAGTTTCTAGCATATTTCTAGTTTCTTCAATTAATTCTTCCTTCCCTTCAGTCTTATATTTCACCAAAAACAGCTTAAATACTCTTTCATCAAAAAGGTACTTCAAATTATAGCTTCCTCCCCCCTCAGATAGTCTGTTAAGAATAGTTCTAAAGTATTTCTTCCGAAAATTTGTTAAATTTCTTTCCGTTGGAAGAAGTAAACCAGGCGATTTTGATAGAACACTCACACTTGAGTATTCCTTATGGATTATTTCACACATCTCATAGAAGTGTCTGGAAGAAGTTAAAGCAACAATCACCTCTTTCTCAAAATCTTTTGATCGTCTACTCTTATCCAAAGCTTGTATCGCAGTATCTTTACTTTCAAATACTTTAATCGAAATACAATGATCCCAGAAAACGTTTTCTTCAATTTCTGTTGCAATATCCTTTAAAGTACAAGCAATTGAAGTAATAAGTATTTTCTTTTTATTCGATTAAGGTTTAGATAGTCTTTAATTTTTCCAAATACTTGAATGCCTAGAGATCCTAGAGATATTTCTTCCATATTAATGACTCTCCCCTTTCAGTCCCATTGCTCACATCGCCCGAAGTCCACGATTACGCCTAACTCGTTCATATACGCATTGCATATATCATCCAATTTGGAGTTATATCTGCATGCGTATATACTCATTCTGGATGCTTCTCACCTCCCAGCATGTCCAGCGGGCTTCTTATCTTACTCAAATTCTTAGCGCATTCTGTCTTAGTTAAAGCACCCTCTTCACCACAATAACGGGGTCAACAGGTGGTTTTCCGAGTGCC
>CAZCHG010000132.1:0-2345 GCA_964498465.1 uncultured archaeon
TTTTTACAAGGGGATCTCAAAAATTTTAAAGGAATTTATAAAATTTGACTTAAATTTAATAGATTGTTTACTATGAAATGTTTTACGATTAAATTCTCTCCTTTTTCTCTTTTTTCAATTCCTCCAATTCCTTTTCAAGTCTTAGGATTTTCTCTTCCAGTTTTATTATTTTATTTACAATTCCCAGAACTAATTCGTCATAACTCATAATTTCAGCTCAGACGTAAGTGAGAGTTTATTTTCTCAAATTAAAAGGAGAATCCTTAGTATAATTAAAAGTTTTTATTTTTAATCGCAGCTTTGGATTTTTTAATTTATTTAAAGAAGTTAATTAATTTTTAAGCTTTTTATTACAGTACCTTAATTTTTTCAATGACTCTAATGTTGCTAATAAAAGTTTCTGGATATTGTCCTTTCTCGTCCTTTTCTAAACCTTTTACCATGTCCCAAATTGTGAGTAAAGCTACGCTAACGCCAACTAATGCTTCCATTTCTACTCCAGTTTTTCCAACAGATTTAACTTGGCATCTGACTTTCACGCGATCATCATTTAGCGAGAAATCAACTTTCACATTTGTAATTGGTATGGGATGGCAAAGTGGCAAGATTTCTGGTGTTTTTTTCACGGCTAAAACAGCTGCTACTGTAGCAGTGGATAATACATCTCCTTTTTCGATTTTACCATCAATTATGGCTTTAATTGTACCTTTTTTTAGTTTAATTTCACCTTCAGCAATTGCTATTCTAACTACATCTTCTTTCCTTGTAATATCTATCATTTTTACTTTATCTGAAACTGCCACCAAAATTCCTCCTTAGATACCTTATCTTAAGCACCAAAGTGAGTTTAGTATTAAGCGCTTAGTCAGGCTACTAGAATAGGAGAATTTTAAAAGTATTTAATTATTTTTCAAAAATTAGAAACAAAGATAAAAAGATAAAATTTACTCCGTTAAGAGCTTTTAGTTGAAAGACTAGCTTCTTTTCTTTTCTATCATTCCTGTGATAATTCCTGACCACTCCTTTAAAGGTGGACCTATTTCTAATCCCTTTCCTTTTTTAACATTAAGAACTCTAAATGTTCTTTCATGGTTTCCAAACTTATTCTTCATAACAGCTATGGTCTTCAGCAATTCTCCATAAATTTCCATGTATTTTCCAATTATTAAATAATCTGCAAATCTACTTAATCCAACTCCTGTAAAATGAAACTCTGTTAATGGTTGAGAAACTTCGTATGTGCAAATCGTAGTTATTCCAGCGTTTGATAACTGAGACAAAATTAGACTTAGGATCTTCTTGAACTCCATTTTTGAGAAAGATTGTTCCTCAAGGTAATTTACTGGATCTAATACAACTATTTCAGGGTTTATAGCTTTTACATCATCCAAAATAATTTTATAAATTTTTCCTGGATTTGTAGTCTCGGATAGATCTTTTATAACGATTTTCGATGGGACATGATTAAATATTCCAAGAAATCTCTCTTCTATAAAGCTTTCACTTTCTTCGAAAGAATAGAGAAGACCTGGACTTCCTCTTCTATCGTTTTCTTTTAAAATTTGCATTGAAATCAAAGTCTTTCCGACTCCAGACTTTCCAGCTATTAAAACTCTTGATCCTTTGTAAATTCCTCCACCAAGCATTGAATCAAGATTTTTATCGCCAGTTGAAATTAAAACTCTGCTGTATTTCTTTTTCTTCAAAACTGGTATTATTGGGTAAATCTCTATTCCACTTTCGTTAATTTCAAAGTAATGTCTTCCTAGATAGACTTTTCCTCCTCTGTATTTTGATACATTTATCGTTCTTATGACTTCTTCATTCTCTTTTTTGACTTTCTCCAAAATAAATTCTCCACTAGTTAAGTAACTGAGCAATCCGTCTTTGAATGCCTCTATTTCAGTGGATATTATTGTGGTGCATGACATAGAGTTAAAGAAGTTTATTAATGATGAGAAAACTCTTCTACATAATATTCTATCCTTTATAACATCTCCTATTGCTCCAGCACCATCTATAAACACTCTATCCACTTGCTCTATTTCTTTCAGTTTTATTATAGAGTCTAAAAACTTTTGAAGTTCTGACAAGGTGTCAAAATCATAAAACGTTATATCACCAGCTAGAATGTCCATATCTTTTACTTTATCAACAAAAATTATATCTTCAACATTCCAGTTAAAGTTCTCCGCTTGAGCAGTAATTTCATCCAAAGTCTCATCAAATGAAATAAATATGCACTTTTCCTTGTTTCTTACTCCTTCAAGTAGAAACTGTAATCCGAAAATAGTCTTTCCACAACCTGCTTCCCCTTTTACTAAATAAGTCCAACCCTTGTTTAG
>CAZCHG010000133.1:0-2312 GCA_964498465.1 uncultured archaeon
CACAATGTAGGAATAGTTTTATTTGAAGACCTTGATAAAATTAAGAAGAGATAGTTCAAGAACAATCCTAAAGCCAATCGTAAAATTTCAAGGTTCGCAAAACGAGAGTTATTAGATTATGGAATAACTATGGCTCTAAAAAGAGGGTTCAAGGTGTTTTTAGTTAATCCAGCAAATACGAGTAAAATCGCTAAGCAAATCCACAGAAAATTGGGATTGGACGTTCATAGCACTTCCGCTTACGTTTTAGCACAAAAGTTCACGAATTTCTATGAATTTCTATCTACATTATAACGGCGTTGCCCAGCTCTCATCATCTTTATATATTTTTTCATCTATAATCATTTTTCCTTTGACTAGCGGCTCAGGATCTCTAACAGCTTCTATTCTATATAAGCAGGAGGTATACCAATTGTAATCAGCCTTTATACCTAGTTTCTTAACAATTGGAAACTTCTCCTGAAATCTGAAGAAGTTCTTTTCTTCCTCTGGATAAACATTGAATTTTCTTCTAATATCGGTTATCACAAAACCCATCTCGTGAATCATTTTTTGAATTTCGTACCATTTTTCTCTTGATGCCTCAAGAGTGGTTAAACCGAAATAACCAGAAGAACCTTTTCCTTTTAAACTGGAAACGCCGCGTGACAAAAATAATTTTATACCAGGTAATGTCTCCACAGGGTCTGTCAGAAATACATCAAATTTTTTTTCATACTCTCTAGGAAATTCATTTTGTACATCGTAAACCAACGCATGAATAGGTAGATCATATTCGTTTGCAACCTTATTTATAAAGTTAATTAGTCTCTCATCAATATCTATAACGACTATTTCCTTTGGTAGTCCAGTTAAAGCCGCAGCTATGCTGAATAAGTCATCATCACCGACTACGAATATTTTTGATGTCAGATCTCCTCTTTCGTAAAGAAATTCTACTCTTCTTATAACTCCATCTAAACTTATGAAACCCTGATCGTATTTTTCGATTGCTTCTGGTCTATTCTTAGCTATTTTTGCATACTCTTTATAAGCTTCTCTAAAAAGGCCAACAATTTTATATCCTGTTCCCTTGCAAGCTTTACATTTAATTGAGATTTTCGTTAATTTTTCTTTTCTTATTAAATCCTTGCCTTTCTCTGTAAGTTTAACTTTACCATTTTTTACTTCTATTATTCCATTAAATTTCAGATCCTCTAAAATTTCTACAAATTCTCTTAAGCTTGCATCTTGCCAATCTATCAATTCATATACTGATAATGGCCTCCTTTCCAAAGCTTGGAGAATCTGTCTCCTTATACGATCCATTTTAACCCCTGTCTAAAATATAGTGTCGGTAAGATTTTGGTTTGAATTTTTCCAAAAATAACTTAAATGCTTTTTCAGCTTTTCTTACATCACCACAAGTAAAGATATCAAGATTTACTAGATTATACTCTGGCCATGTATGTACTGAAACATGTGATTCCGCTATTAATACGATTCCAGTTACTCCATGAGGGTTAAATTGCTTGTATACTGAGCCTACACAAGTCAGTTCTGCTTCTTTTACTACTTCTTCAATTATCTTTTTTACAGTGCTCTCAGTTGATATCAAATCCTCAGGTACACCATAAAGTTCTGCAATTATATGTCTACCAACTATCAACCCCACCACCTCCTAAAAGCCAAATATTTCCCCATTCCCCGCCAAAATTCAAAGTTTATACATTTTTTTGTGGCTTTTTTTCCATTTTTTTCTAGCTAAATTTTAATTTAATTTTTATTTATTGAGACATACTTGAGTTCTATTTATTTTTAAAGTTTTCGCATATTAAAAACAGTTTACTACAATTCCCTATGAAAAAATATCAAAAATAATCGTTCTTTATTTGCTTTTTCTGGCAAAAATAAGATTTTTGCGGGCAAATCTTACCATCTTTTTTCACAGTAAATCACTTTGTATCTAATTTAATATTTTTAATAATGATTTTTAATTAAATATATAGTTATAGAATCAAAAAAGCGCAAAGAATTCCGATATGATTTGCCTATCTTTTGCTTAACAACGTTTCCACAATTCTGTGGTTTTCGATATTTACTACCTTTAAATTAAAATTAAATGCGTTTTCCTTAGGAAAATCCATATTTAATAAAAATGACGAAATTCTGCACTATAATTTATAAGAAATTTACCTATAGAGCTTAACTGTCTAAAAGCGTGAATATTATTCACTTTTTATTTCTTTATTTTTAAATCCAAAGAAATTATCAGATTTTTACAAAATGTCGCTAAGAAAGCCTTATCTTTCAAGACGGGGGTGAATTAGGAG
>CAZCHG010000134.1:0-2272 GCA_964498465.1 uncultured archaeon
GCATGGCACAAAAATTGACTAATTTCCTTCAATGTCTACGAAAATTGTTACTGCTCCGCAAGACAAAATTTGTCTGATCAGTATTGCGGTTTTCACATACGCTTGAAAGGTCAATATGTAAAATCTACACCTAATAATATTCTAAGTGAGCTAGGTTGGAATGCTGTAAAATTTACAAAAAGCAAAAGAGTTGTGCAAAAATCAATAACGCTTTAAGGGAATATCTTGATGAAAAAATTGAATTAAAAGTACTAAGATCTGGTGCGCTGGTATTGTTCGACTATGATGTTGAAATTGAAGTTAAATCTGTGTCCAATTCTATTTTTAGGTTAATTTATTATACCCTTGCACTTAGCACAGCTTCAAGTTATGCAAAAATCCACGGTCTTGAAAATGCGCTTCTTGTACTTCTAGAAGAGCCAGAAGCGCACGTTTTTCCATTCATGTTCGATCTCATGAGAAGTGAAATTATTCAAGCTATAAAAGCTGGTGTAATAGTTGTGATAGCCACGCACAATCCAATATTCGTTTCAGCGTTGTGGGACAAGGTTAAGGATCTGAAAACTTATTACGTTTACAGATGTGGTGATCTTGGCTCAACAAAAGTAGCAGAGCTGGATGTGGAGAAAATGGCTGAGAGTTTAGTTAGTATAGAGGATATCTTGAACATGAACTGGAAGGAAGTTGTGGAGGAATATACTCTTAAATAATTGAAGGGTTAAATACATTACGAATCATGAATGTAAAGATTCTAGCTGAATGTTACCTCAATACATGCATAGCAAATGAGATTACAAAAGAAGCTAGTGTAAAAACTGAAATCATCCATAAAAGAACTTTTGGTCGTGAAAAAATTCTCAAAGAAGTGAAAACATACATTAAGAAAAGACAAGTTGACAAAATACTTCTAGTTATTGATTATAAAGAAGGAATAAGTAGACATTATCTTGAAAAAACGTTTAACTCTCTAAAGGATGTTTATAAAAATAAAGTGTTCCTAGGAAAGGATAATACTGGAAAAATTGTGGCTGTTGTCTTTGATCCACATCCTGAGGAAGTGTTAGGTATTCGGAGTCCAAGGTCAAAGTCAAAAGAAGCTTGTAAAGTTATCAAGCAAGAAGATGTGCAGAAAAAGCTGGAAGAAATTACTGAAAAACTCCTTGAGTTTTTAAGGGATGAATTTACAACATAATAGAATAATAATTTTTTATACGCAGAAATCTAAAATTTAACCAGAGGTAACAAAGAATTGCAATAAGGATTTTTGCTTTTAATCTTTTAAAATCTAAAATTTCACACATTTACGAATATTTGCGTGCATTAATTGTTGTAGTTAAATTAATTTAACTTCAACAGGGCAAATCAATTAATCTAAGTTGCTAAGCGGCTGGTTAAATAGATAAATATAGTTTTTAGCAGAGTTGAAAGGGAAATACAAATTAAAGTTGAAGTTGAAAAATTGAAGTTAAAAAATCTAAAATTTCAAAGGCAAAGTTGTAAAAATGGAAAAAATTTCGAACTCAATATAAGTTAGAAAAGTGTTAAACACAGAAAAAGACAGAAAATACAGATTGGTTTTTCCATTAACTATTTTTAATTAAATTTTTATCTTCAAATACGAAATCTTTTCAGCATTAACTCGAGATCTTCTTTACTTACGGTATTTCTGTGTTTTTGATCTTTCCAGAGTTTTCTAAATTGGTAAAAGTATTCGTAAAGCTCAAGCTCATCTTTGCAAAATACTATTTCGTGATTTTCGATTACTTCCATTTTCATGTATAATGGTAGCTCCTCGAAAATCCAGATATCGTATTTGCTTGCATCAACTTTTGAAAATACACGCTTTAGAACCTTTTCTGGATTATCCTTGGACACTACACATATATCTACATCTCTTCCCTCTCCTTTAACCGATGAACCGAAGAGTAAAACAGCTAAAACTTCATCTTTTAAAAAGCTAAAATCTTTGGCTATCTCATCCTTTGTAACCATTCTCTAATCATCTCCGCAAAGTTTCTAAGACAGAACACGATATCTCTTATTGATTTAACAGCTAACTCATCGTTTAAACTGTTATAATAGTGAACGAGTCTATTTCTTAATCCATTCGCTACCTTAAGACAGTCAGCAAGCTTTTTTTGTTTTACAAGCTCACCCCATTTTTCAATATTTGTATAATCATCTTTGGGAGGAATTCCATTATCTTTTAAATACATGGCTATAATGTCGCATGTAGCCTCTATAGCCTCTTGTGCAGCTTTGTAAACTGCAA
>CAZCHG010000135.1:0-2205 GCA_964498465.1 uncultured archaeon
TCAAACACTCTTTGTTTACTCTGCTTTGAAAAGCAAGGTTTTGCAAGCAATAGTTTTATAAAGTCAACACATAGCGTTTATTTTAAAGAAGTCTCAAAATTAGTTGTTTTTCCTTAAACGAGACTAGGTGGTAATATATGGCTAGATTTCCAGAGGCTGAGGCAAGATTGTTTAATGTGAAAATATGTATGAGATGTAATGCAAGAAATCCAATGAGAGCTAAAAGATGCAGAAAGTGCGGTTACAAGGGACTAAGACCAAAGGCTAAGGAAAGAAAGGGTAAGAGATAACATTCATTCTTAAGATAAGGAAGGATAGTTTTGCGAAAGGTATCGAAATTTAGGGTTGCAGGCCAGTTTTTATTAGGCATAATTTTATTGTTAATATTATATTTTAATTTTGGAATAAGAATTTACAAATTTAATGCTTTTTATCTGTTGCTGGCTATACTTTCTTATTTTACACTAAACTTGGTCTTAAGCTTCAGACTTTGGAAGATTCTTTGCTGGATAGGTTACAAAAATTGCAATTTTTTGGACATATTAATTGCTCATTTAGGTGGAATGATTATAAGTGATTTTACGCCAGGCAGATCTGGATATCTTACCACTCCTATTTTGATGAAAAGTATCTCGAAAATTGATGTTAAAGCTGGTTTTGCTGTGATTTTAGTTTCTCAAGCTTTTGAATTCATAATAAAAATAGTTGGTGCTTTTTTTGCTGTGCTGCTGATTTTTACTGGAAGTAAAAAGTTAGTTCTGGCGTTTTTGATTGCAGCTATTTTTACGTCGGTTATTTCTGTTTTAATGCTTAGTCCAGAAATTCTAGCAAAGGCAACAAAGTTTAAGTTTGTGGAAAAATTATTAAACAAATTTGGAATAAAAATGGAAGATTTTATTGATAATCTAGTTAAAGTTAGAAGCTACTATATTTTTATCGTAGCTATAACCATAGTTGGCTGGTTTATTACGGCTCTTCAGTGGTATCTGGTTGGATTAGCTTTGAATATAAATCTGGGATTTCTCTTTTTCTTATTTCTTCAGCCATTGATAACACTGTTAATGTTTATACCAGTGACTCCAGCTGGATTAGGTTTAATGGAGGGTGGAAATATAATAGTATTTAAACTAATTGGATTGCATCCATCGGATGCGTTGATTTATGCTATTGGTGTAAGACTAACGACAATAATTGCTGATAGTGCTGGAGTATTTTCGATTTTTAAGTTAAAAATCTCTTCAAAGTGACTTGTAATTCAGATTTAGTAAAACATCTACCTGATTTGTAGAAAACACTTCAAAAACAGCTGCAGTTAATGAATTTGATCGTCTTGCAACTAAAAATTCTAGAAATTTTTTAATTAGATTTAATTTCTGAAAAGTTTCGTAACTCCTAAAGAAAACGTTTAAGGAATATCTGTTATTTAAAGCAAACCTTGATCTTTCGGTATGAGGACAAGTGAAGTGGAAAAAACTTTGCATTTTGATTTGAAACACCTTATCGTTGCGGTGCGTTTTTTCTAGCATTTTAAAAATTATTAAAAATTTGAACTATCATAAAAATAATTTATTTAATCTTAAATATTTTAAATTATTATATATATAATATAGTTAATGGCAAAAAACTTAAAGTAATTTTTGGAAAAATAAAAAACTATGATATTTGCTAGAGATTTAGCAAGAAAGACAGTTTTACTATCAGATGGAACTGTTATTGGCACATTATACAATATAACAATTAATCCAAAAACTGGAGAACTTGTAGACTTACTAGTAAAACCTGCAAAATCTGCAGAGACTATTTCTGGTCTTGTAAAGCAAGATGACTTGTTTATAATCCCATTTGAGAGTGTTGAATCCATTAGCGACTGTATTGTGTTAGACAGAAGAAAAATTAGAAAAATTCCATCTTTGGAATAAATTAATGAAATATTTCAATGTGATTATTTTTATTTACATCATGCTGTTGGGGGTTCAGCGGACGTAGTCTTTTGAACATACGTCCACCTTGGGACACATCACTTCCGAAGGATAAAACCCTCGGAAGCTAGTCCCCATTCGGGGTAACCCCAAGCCCCACAATCCGAAGGTTCAAGCAAGCTACAACATCTCTATCTTGAACAAGACCGCATTTGCACTTCATAAACCTGTCCCTATAGGCAGATAATCTGCCTGAGCAGAAGGGACAGGTTTTTGATGAATTAGA
>CAZCHG010000136.1:0-2161 GCA_964498465.1 uncultured archaeon
GTAGAGCGTCCCGTTCGCAGCGGGAAGGCTCCGGGTTCGAATCCCGGCCGGTCCATCGCTCACTTTGAATTAGAGAAGAATTAAATCTATTTAAAGAAAACGTCAGAAAGGCAACTTGCTCTTCTTTTACTTCGTAAGGGAATTCGACAGCTTATCGGAATATGAATCAATTTCCTTTTGGACTAGGCAAGCTGGGTCAGAATTCATATCTTTACAGCCATCCTAATCAACTCTTAATTAAACCAAGTTTTTTCACGAATCTTCGAGTTTCTTTTTGATAAATGAATCAGGAAAAAGAGAAAAGATCAAAGCTTAATTGCAACAACGTTACATATTTTTGGCACCCTTCCCGTTCTTTTCATCTTGGCTTTTTTAACTGTAGAAGGTTCAAATTGTCTAACATCTAGCTGTACTTCAGTTATGGTAACGAGGTCTGTTAAGCTTATTTCTTGCATTTTTATATTCTTTACCCTTAAGCACTCTTCAATCGGTAGCACTCCTTTCTCCTTTGGCTTGGCAATGGCCAACACTTGGTTGGAAAAGGGTGTTGGGAGCATTTCTCTGAGAAGATACCCTCTTCCAGCATCCACTAGCGCTGCCTCCTTGATAGATCCCTCTCGTGTAGTTCTTATCATAAATCTCCTTCCAAATGAACATTCTCCAGTAAGTGTTATCCCATCTAGAGATACGTGGATCCCTTCTACCCTATAGAACGAAGTATTACTACTTTCGTATTCCTTAAAGTAATCCACTTTACCTTTTTCCACGTCCACCCTCATAAGACATATTCTGTCAAACACCCTACGAAGCATGTATTCTGGGGCTGCTAAATAAAGCTTTCCTCTATGTAGCGAGGCTTTAAATGAAAAGTATATCCAATCTTCAGGCAATTCTAGAAATAGGGAATATAACTCATTATTACTCCTAGGGATGACTACCAATAAATCCTCATGCTCCCTGCCGTAAAGGTCCCTCCTCTTAGAACAACAACTAAAAACAGTAATAGTATCGCCTTCTTCGTCTGAGACTGCGGCACGCGGTAAGAGGAATGGAGAATAAGCACCTGATAAAGTAGGTAACGAAACTCCTATTTTTCTTTCAGGTTCGAGATTTGCTGTGAAGAATTCGATTAACTCGTATGTTTTACCTTTGCCAAAGAGTGCTTCAAGGAATGGGCCTTCAGAACCTCCTACCGCAATTAAATGATCTTTAGTTGCTGCAACATATGTATCGATACTTCCGCAACCTTCTATACCTCTCCTTCTTTTGAAAATTTTTAGCCTCCTCCCTACTTTACCAACAAAAAACCACCCCCCAAGTGTAACATCGCCATCGGGACTGATATCTATATCTTTAATAGAATACGTGCCCAAAATCCTCTCATAGGTTATAGGCGCTCTCCAACTTACTTGGTACTCCGGTCTGACTCTTCCCTTCTTACTTTTACAAACTAATACTTCTTCAAATCCTCTTTCGAAATCGTCGCAACCTAAGGCTTCCTTGTCATATTTCACAACATAAGAAAAGATACCATCACCTACCTTTCCTATTTCATAGACCCTAAATCCCACAATCATAGGTTTTATTTTAAATTTAAATACTTTTTGGTAGTAACAACTAATAAGGGAATATGGCGCTCGTTGTTGAGGAAGCTCTTCAAGAAATTCGTAAGTCCAGATGCGGTACTGGCGTAAGTCCAGAACGTAAGAAAGAATTGCAGAAAGATCTAATAAGAATTTTTTAAGCCCTTTTGAAGAATTACGCGTAATTCCTCTGAGAAATCCATTCTGGGTTTAAGACCTGGTGATGTGCATACTGTTATATTCTATCTCAAGAGAGGTGAAGAAGTTCATATCAAGCACCTTGCATCTCTATTAAAAATTTTTAGTTGTAATTCCTTAACTAGTTTAAAAGTTTTTTATGAATTCTTTCGTTAGTAGCAATAAAATTACATTTTTTAGGTTTCCAAGTTTTTCCTTTAAAATCAGTAACTTTACCTCCTGCCTCTTCTACCAATAACACACCTGCTGCAACATCCCAAGGCCAACCCACTATCCTTAAACAACCTAGTTTTCTTTAATGTACTTTTTTAAAATAGGTGGAAGCTCGTAAGTTGATTCTAAAATGCCTTTATCTTTAAGAAAATCAGTAAGTGCTGCAA
>CAZCHG010000137.1:0-2105 GCA_964498465.1 uncultured archaeon
CTTAAATCACTTAACGTTACTTGATGTCTCTTGAATTGGAAACTGTTGCGAACCCTATGATTTTTCAGCAAATTTCAAATATGTTAGTTCCAATAATGAAGTTATGATTGTTACTACCACTCCAAACATTGAAGGTAAAAGGATTGTTGAGTACAAAGGGATTGTTACTGGTGAAGCCGTTCTAGGAGCTCACATTTTGAAGGATATCTTTGCAGGAATCAGAGATGTCATTGGAGGAAGGGTTGGTGGTTACGAGAAGGAGTTAGAGAGAGCAAAAGAGATCGCACTAAACGAGATGATAGAAAGAGCAAAGAAACTTGGTGCTAATGCAATAGTTAATGTCAGGATAGATTATGAGGAAATGAGAGGCGGTATGTTACTTGTTTGCTGTTTTGGCACAGCGGTAGTTGTAGAATAAGAACTGAAAAAGAGATACGATGAATGAAAGTTTTAAGAAGGATGAAATTAGAGAAAGAGTTTTAAAAATATTTAATATATTCAATGGACTAAAGAAACTGCTGAGTGAAAGATATCGCTGCACTGAAAACCTGATAGAGATTCATGATCCTCCCCACATTATAAGAATTCTAAAAAGTGAGGAGCTCATAATTTTTTACCAGCTGGATGAAGAGATTGCTGTCCTAGGAAGAAATGAAATTAAAATAAAAAAGGGATTTGAAGATTACGTAAGAAAATGGTTAATTGCCTTAACTTCATTTGAATTTAAAAGATATATAATTAAAAAATAATAATTACATACGCTTAAAACTATAACCTAAGTCCATTCGCTTTGCATTTTAATTCTAGATTTTGGCTTCGTGTTGTTAAAATAAAAAAAGCTTTTATATATCTTAAGGGATTAAAAAATTAAGGAGAAATGCTTCCAACTGTAAAGGATTTGCTTATAGAAATAAAAGATAGCTCAGAATTGATAGTAGATTTAGCCTATTCTGCACTTCTTTTCGATAGCGAAAGCATAGCTGAGGAAGTATTGGATTTAGAGGAAAAAATAGATGATCTGTCTTCACAATTAAGTGTTGTGGCAATTTTGTCAGCAAGAAGTATAGAAGATGCTGAATCAATTTCTCCAATCCTCAAAATTGCATCAGCTTCATGTAAGATTGGGAGTGCTGCTGGGGATATTGCTTTGCTAGTTCTGAAGGACTTCAAACTTCCAAAAGATATTGTAAATGAGATTTTGCTTGAGAGTGAGGAGACCATAGTAAAAGTAAAAGTTCCAGAGAACTCAAAAATAGCAAATAAAACACTAAATGATATTAAATTACATACAAAAACTGGAATGAAAATTATAGCAATAAAAAGAGAACTTGATTGGATTTTTAATCCAAATAGGGATACAAAGATATTAAAAGGCGATGTTTTAGTTGCAAAAGGGGATATAACCAGTGTTCCAAAATTTTATAAAATTGTAACAGGAGAGGAAAAAGAGATTCCTGAAGAGTCCATAAGAATCAAGAATAAAAAGCTTGGAAAAATTGTTGATTTGATCATAAACATGAAAAATTTGTCAGAGTTAGCAGTAGATTTGAGCTATTCTGCTTTGGTTTATCGCAATGAAGAGATTGCTCAAGAAGCAATATATCTTGAAAACAAAATAGATTCAATGAAGTTTGAGTTGGAAGAATTAATACTGGATGCTAGCAAAGATTTTGAAGACAAAAAAACCTTGATCATTTTTCTAAATCTAGCAAATATATCAGAAATAATAGCGGATTCTGCAAGGGAGATTGCTGAAATTATAACTGAAAAACTAGAAATTCATCCAATAATAAAAGAAGCTATGAATGAGACTGATGAAATTCTTACGCTAGCAGTAGTTGCAGAGAAATCAAACCTCAATGGAAAAACTTTAGGTGAAACAAAGCTTGAAACGAACACTGGTATGCATGTGATTGCTATAAAAAGAGGGAATGAATGGATAAGAAAACCTACAGCTAAGACAAAGATTTACTCTGGAGATTTGCTTATAGCAAAGGGAACAAAAGAAGGCGAAATGCTGTTAAAGAAATTGTGTGGTATGAGCTCCTAGTTCTTAAAATTTGGATACTACTTCTTCATAAAACCTTTTTATCATTTTTTTATCG
>CAZCHG010000138.1:0-2091 GCA_964498465.1 uncultured archaeon
TTACATTCAGTGTAAGCTCAGTGTTCTCGCGGATACCAAGTCTCTCTCTAACCTCTTTTGGCAGAACCATTCTCTCATACTTGTCAACTCTCACTTTCATGTTAAACCGCTAGGTTGGAAAATTTACAAAATTTTTGGCAAATAGTAAATTTAATGGCAAAAACTAATAAGCGAAATTTGTTTAGTTTTTTCCTCTAAGTTTTTTCCCAAGCTGACAAAATGATTTTGGCATCTATTTTATGTAAAGATGAATCATCCATGTTGTTAACTGTGCTTATTTCAAACAATAGGATTTCTTCTTAGCTTTTGCTTTTGATAGGATTTGAATTTTACTTAAATTTTATTCTTATGAGACTTTACTCAACATCTTTATCAACAAAATAGCTGACACCGATTTTTACTCCTTTATTTTAAAGATTATTTCCACTTCTCAATTTCCCTCATAACAAGCCTATATACATCCGAGCTAAGGTACATAATTCTGGAAAGTTCATCTAAACCTTTAATAGCCTCTGAGTAAGATATTAAACCTTTCTTTAACCCTTCGATTAGCAAACCCAAACTTCCTCTAACCTTAACGCCCAATCCTCTTGCAAAAAACCCTTGCTGCATCTTCATCCAGTAAAGCAGTAATACCGTTTTTATAGGCATGGTAAACGATAGTAATCTCAGCTCTATGCAATCCAGCAACTTTCGCAGCCTTAATAAACTTGTCGTTAACACTTACGTTAACTATCCCAATCCAACCTTCTTCTATTGCTTTTTCAATCAACAAGGCATCGGTGAAACCTTTCTTCTTACCCTTATCAACAACCCCGTGTTTAACTTCAAAGGGAATTGCTGTATCATAGAGTTTGACTGGCTCAAACAGTCCTATCTTCGCTAACTAACCTCCCCCCACCCTAAAGGGCGAGGGTTTCCACATAGGGGAACTCCCCACTCCACTACCTTGCGGTAGTTTCACAGGGTCGGTTGGCGTCATCGGGCCGGGTCAGAGCGACTCTCTAAGAGAGGAGTTAAAGAGGAGGGAGTAAAAATGCTTCGAGAAGGTTTGTAACCCTCTACAACATCTCCAACATAATCTAAACCAACCTCCCACTCCCTCCTCCCCTAATTCCTCTTCGCCCTGAAGGGCAAGCTTCCTTAGCGACGTTTTGTGAATTTGAAAGATGGATATCCTAAACAAGAATTCTCATATAATACTCTTTACTTCGATATTTAAACTAAAATAGGTTTTCAGTTAGTTTTTTTCTAATGTTACTGAGTGAAAATTCTCCAAACTGTTTTTGCTAAGTGATGATGCCTTCTTCAGTACTCACAACAAATACTTGATGATGATCTTTGTATAAGATGTTTACAGAGCGTGCTAGCTCCGATCCCTCCAGCACTCAGAATCGAGTCCTTCATCATTGTTCCGCAACGATATAATTAAATCTCTTCAAAATTGCATACCTATAATTAGACTTATTGCTTTTTTCTTTTTTACATTCAGTTATTGTTTCATTAAGTTCCTTAAAGATCTAAAATCCTTAAATTATACCTTAATTTCACCAGCAAATTCATTTAAACTTTGAATCCAAGTTTTAATGTTATTACTTTTACTCTGTATCCTTCTGCAACCAATTTACCTCACAATTTAAATTTACGTAAATTAAAAAATCAAAGAGTTAATATTTCCAGTTCATTGTGCTAAAAAGTTGCAAACTTTTCTTAATAAAAACATTAATTATCTTGAATACACTCGTACCTATCAAGTTCTCTGTAATTTTTATCTGTTTTTATCCTAGTAAACGCAAACTAGTTTAATACGTGAGTTCTTATTGGCATTATCGTTAATCCCTGAATATTCATTGCTATAAGCTAGTCTACAAAACTCAGCTGTAAAGCAAAAAGCCAAATATACTTCTACTGCAGTTATTTTAATGTGGATGAGAAAAGATTTGCCAGATACTTGGATAAGCTGAATCATCTTAAGGAAAGGTTAAGTGATATTGATGAATGGATAGATGATGCTCTAAAGAATAAAAAAACGAAACTTGCAGTTTACAAAGCTGCACAAGAGGCTATAGAGGCTACATGCGACATTATAGC
>CAZCHG010000139.1:0-2058 GCA_964498465.1 uncultured archaeon
CTATTTTTTAGCTAAAGCAGAAAATACACAAATCGGATTTGAATCCAGCTAAATGCATCGAAAGTCGGTTATTTTGGAGAATGGAACATATTTGAGCTAATAAAATAAGTTAATTAAAATAGTAATATCAGTCGAGAAGTTGTTAAGAGAAAGAGTTAGCAAAAATATAGTAAAAAGGATCTACTACTTAAATCACTCATCTAACTAGGTAACGGATTATCAAGACTTACGAATTAATGAAACTCGTAGATAGTGTGAAAGAAAAATGATCCTAAATTTCTGCGGACTTTTAAAGTTAAATATCTGCTGAAAAATATTGAAAGAAATTGTGAAGTGGAAAAAATACAAAACATATGTAAATGATTGCACCCTAATGACAAGGTTTGCTAAAATGTATGTAAAACGGTCAATGACAGTGTGACACAGAATTAATATTCGGCAATTGCTAAATATATAGCAAATTACGATTAAATTGAAAGAAAGTATCGGCTTGAGAATTACGACAAAAGTGAAAGTAAATTACGAATTAAAGAAAAAAATTAGTAGCCGCTTCATAATACTTACCTGTAGAAGTAAACAATTATTTTTCAGATTTTGATGATGTTATTTATCATAATTATCCAAAGCATCGTGTATTTAACGTTAAGCATCTAAGAAAAAGGTCCGTAAGCTTTAAACTTTGAAACAGCTAACTGGATCTAGATCTGTCGCTAATTTTATTTTGAGAAACAAACGCTCTTAGTAATTGGATTGTTAATATTATTTCGCTAAAGAACAGCAAGCGATCGTATATCATGGTTAAGATTATCTAAGTTTTTGATTTTAGATTGTTCTAACAGTTTAGAGGTATAAGTAAATTTAAATTTTATGTTATTTGATGTTATAAGCTACACACAAGCTAAAAAGACAGAAAGACAATTTAAAGAATTGCTTAAGAAGCATCAAGAGGCTGAGTTAAAGCTTAAAGAGGCTGAATTAAGAATAAAAAAGACAAGGAGGAAAGGAATACTTCTTTCTATTGTCACTCTTATAGTTGGATTAATTTTAGGTAAACTTTTATAAAAAGCATTATTTGAAAAAGTACATTTAGTCGAATTTAATTTGATATAATTCTTATTTTTTTCACGCGGACACAGTAGCAGCAATTTTAACATTAAGATGAATAAAAGCGGCTGGATATGTGAGGGTAAGCGTCGAGGACGGAGATATTAATAATTAAGTTTTAAAGCAAATAGAACAATACGCTAAAGAAAGCAGCGTCAATTAATTCACGTTTTTGGAAATGAAGCCGTAACAGGAGCAAGTGAACTATTTTAGTGTGAGGAAATTTAAAGTAAAAAGTGACATATTATTTATTATTTTTATTTGTAAATCCCATGGCGTAAACACGATTTAATTAATTTATAATTCGACAGGGCTGGAATATTCGTTAACAATAGTAGTAGAGCAATCCTAAACGCTTTGTCGATAAAAGTTTTTTAACATCTATTAATTGCCACGATACAAAAGTGATTTGAGTGATCTAGTGTTAAAAGTGATAATTTACACACCTTTAATGGTTACTGAGTTAAAGAGCAATCTTTATGCAAACTGTCGGGGAAGGATACAATATCAAAGTAAAGAGAAACAATTAAAATAGCAAAGGAGAGAATGATTAGTATTTTTAAGCAAATCCTGATATATCTTAGCATCACCCATGTCACAATTAGCAAGTGTAGGTATTATAAGGTGAGAAAAAACCTAGCACTGTACAGCAGGCTAATTAAGGGATAAAATATCATGATCTTGTGAGCTAAACTTTAACCTTTTTTGCGGATTCTAATGATCTTAGAATCTCGGAAACAATGTATTTACCTGCTTGCCAGATCTCAATACCAATAATGTTACCATTTTCATCGTATTCAACGAACAAATTTTCATCTATTTCTTCAGTATCCTTAATCTTTCCCTCTTTTATGAGTATGTAGAGGATGTCTGTTTCAGGATCGTATCGAACTTTCATAATCTCACCCATCTACCTCTCTTAACTCTGTTCTCAACAATATTTAACTTAGACGT
>CAZCHG010000140.1:0-1992 GCA_964498465.1 uncultured archaeon
AAATAGTAAATTCTACAACTGGTTCTACTTTAATGTTTGTAGATATAAATGGAAAAGTTGGGATAAGGGCAGATACACCAAAAGCTGAATTAACTTTAAAGGGCTGGGCCTCTATAGGACCAGATGCTATTAACTATCTTCAGTCGCCTCTCTATGTTAGAGACGACTCTAGGACGAATCAAGCAATTTTTGCTAGTGGAGGCGGTTCTGCTGATATAATTTTAGAAGATTCGAGTGCTGGTACTGGCTTGAAAAGAATGTATATAATGTCAAACGACGGAAATTTAATTCTCGGTAAAATTACAAATGATGCTTACGATAGAACAGAGTTAGCAAGAATTACAAATGATGGTAAAGTGGGAATAGGAACCGCCTCGCCCTCTATTAAATTAGATGTTAGGGGTGGGGCTATATTTTATACAGACTCCACTAACGAAGATTTTATAGTTTACGACAACAGCAAAGGAAGCGTCTCAAATGTAATTTGGTATGATTTCGATACAGGACAAGTTAAGTTAGGCAACACAGGAGCAAACACTTGGGAAGTTGAGGTAAGAGGATCTTTGTTAACAGATGAAAATCTTGATGTAAACGGACATGTAGCCATTGGTACTCATGCAGGAACTCCAGCAAGCGACCAAACTTTGAGGATTTATGAAAGTTATACAAAGGATTCGAACCTCTATGGAATTTACAATTACATAAGTAACGATGCCACGCTTACCGCAAATAGAGTTTTGAGAGGGGTTTATTCAGAAGTTTATGATTTAATGAACGAAAACGGTTATGATGCCTATGCCTATGGCGTAGAAGGTATAGCGAGAACTTCTGGAAGCACTACTTACTATCGGCTTGTGGGTCTGAAGGGACACGCCTATACTTATTCTACCGCTTCTTCAGGCCAACACCATGTCAGTGGTGTATGGGGACAGGCAAGTTTTTATAGTAGTAGTGGTGGTGTTGCATCACTGAGAGGTGGAGAGTTCTATGCTCCAATGTGGGGGAATGGAAGTGCTAATTATTTATATGGAACAATATCGGAGGCTTATTTAACTGCAAATTACGGAAATGCTACGAATGCTTATGGAATTTATTCTTGGGTTGGAAAAACCTCTAGCTCTAAAGGTTATCTCACAAACGCTTATGGAATTTACTCGGTAATAAGAAATAATAGAGACTCCCCAGAAGGAAAGATAACCAATGCGTATTTGTTCTATGGTGATTTGGGGAAAGCAACTAATGCATTAGATTTTTCAACAGTTTATGGTTTAAGGATTAACTTGGGTGCAGGCCAAACTAGATACGGAGTTTATGTGACCGGTGAGAACAGCAATTATTTTTCTAGTAAGGTTGGAATTGGAACAACACCATCTCATACGCTAGACGTGAGTGGAGATGCTAGAATTACAGGAGAGCTTTATTTAAGCAGCGACGCTATAGAAGGTACGGAAATTGAAGACGGAACTATAGGAAGTAATGATATAGCTGCTCACTCTATTACAGCAACTCATTTAGCAAATCCGCTAGGTGGTTTTGTTAACGCAAGTAAGTACTATGATTCTGATAACTCAGCTTATTATTTAGATCCTGCATCGACTTCAAGGCTTTATGTAATCGATTCTAACCTTGTGATTTTCGACAAAAATTATGATGGGAGGACTGGGGGTGATGGAAAATTGTTCAGGTATAATGGTCAAGCATCGATTAGCTTTGATGATTGGTTTTATATGTATGATTCAAACGATGGTAGTTTAGATATAATTTTCAACATAGATGATGGTTCGGTAAGACCAAGAAAGATTCTAGATAGAGACAACACTGATTATTATTTGGATCCTTCCTCAAGCGGAACTAGCTTAAAAGTTGCTGGAGATATAGAAATTAATAACGCTGGATATTCTGGGACGAAGAATATTAAAGGTCTAAGAATTTATTACATTGGCGACGATACTCAAGTAAGTACTACAAGCACAACTTATGAAACTAAGAAAG
>CAZCHG010000141.1:0-1914 GCA_964498465.1 uncultured archaeon
GCGATGTGTCCCAAGGCGGACGTATGTCTTATCAAATGTCCGCTGAACCCCTTACTTAAGTATATTCACATTAAACTTTTCTCAGCAAGGTACACATTGACTTTAACTTTCTAATTTGAAAATTGAAAGAAAAAGATTTTTAGCACATCCAAACTAAATGTGAGCGAGCTTCTGATTTTTTATCGTTTTGTGTTTTGAAAAAAATAAAATCTATAAAGTAAGCAATAAGCAGCAGATTTTTAATAGAGTATCTTACATTCCTTAGGAAAACATCTTTACCTGTTTGTAGTTCTTAAATATTTTTATGAAAATTTTAAAGACAGTAGTGATGAACTCAATTTCTTTTTAGTAGTGATCTTAATTTAGCTAAAATTTGCTTTTTATCAAAAACACCAAGCTCAGTTTGCTTTACAACTTCCTGCATAAACTCAATAACTTCATCATAGCGTTCTCTATGCACAGGAAATGGTACACCATCTTTTCCACCCAAAGCAAAGCTGTATTTTGCAGGATCTTCCTTGTCGTAGTTAACATTGTATATTAGATCTGATATTAAAGCCAAGGCTCTCAAAGTACCCTTTCCTATACCTTTAATTAAAAGAAAATCCTCAAAATTATCAGGTTGTAAATTATAAGCCTTTTCAACTGCTCTCCAATCTATTTTTCTCGGAATTAAGAAAACATTAGATGAATCTCTTACTTTTATGATCGAAATTAATTTTCTATAATCCTTTTTGAAAGATCTATCTTTTATTATATCTAAAATTAATTTTCTACTTTCAGAGCTTTTTTCTGACAATAAATTTATTACAGATCTCTCTTTACGCTCTGCAACTATACCAGAGTGAGTATTCCAGTCAATACCTTTCCAATCCTTTGAGAAGTTCCAGTGATATCTTCTAGCTAATTTTAAGTTCACATTCATTCCTTGTTGAATTACAGTCCAGTATTTCCTTGAAAAAATGAAAGCATGGTGGTACAAGTCATAACCATCTTGTAAGGCAGAATTATCCATTTTTGCTACCAGTCTACTAATTTTTATATACTGTTCAGCTTTTTTATCGCTAATTCCAAGTTTTTCTGAGAATTTCTTTATTTGATCTGGAGTTCTCAAGGCTTCAGTACCTTTTCCACCAGAAATCTTTATATCAAATTCATCTGAATTGTTAAAAACGGATTTTAACACACCTATTAGAACTGTTGTAGATCCTGAGGAATTCCAGTCAAATCCCAGGATGTTCGAAAATGATTGGAAGAAAATAGGATCAGATAGTCTTTTGAATATTTCTTTTTCACCATATTCATTTATAATTAGCCAAACTATTGGTCTAGCTAGTTTTTTCATGCGAGAAAGTAACCAGTAGGGAGCTTTTCCGTGGTGCAATGGTAAATAAACTTCTCTAGTTTCCATAAATAATCAGCTTGTTCATCTTCCTAAAATTTTTAAATGGATTAAACTTTTTAAACGTTAACCTTGAATTATGTGAAAGTCCACTATATTAAATGAAAATATATATAAAAATATTTGTATATAAATTATGTTAAAATTTTACACTTCTGATTTTAGAAAAAAATCAAGAGTAAATTCTGGAGATGGCATTTTAAGTTCGATGGGAATACTAAAATTGTTAAAACAAAGCTTTTAAATTGAATATAAGACCTTACTGTTTGAGATTATTTTAGTTAAATTATTGAATAGTAAATATTATTTTTAAAAAAGATGTTTAACCTCGCTTTATATGCCAATAGAAAAACCTAAATCTACCTTTTTGCTTATTAAAGGGAAATAGTAATAACTAAAACTTATAATGGAAAAAAATTTATATAGTCTTTAGTATAACTAATATTAGTTTTTAATGAGGGTGTTTTAAAATGGTAGAGGAGCTTACAGAAAAGGATGAAAGAATAGTTGGG
>CAZCHG010000142.1:0-1883 GCA_964498465.1 uncultured archaeon
GATATTTTTCAAAGTGAAAATGTACGAGAAGATGGGGAATTGAGATTGTTGGCAGTAGTTTTTTAAGCACCTAAAACTTGATCAAGCTTTCAAGGAGAAAATTTTATTTTAGCCCACTTTTTAACAGAAGAAGCAGGATGAAGCTGTTGTTAGACCAACTCTTAACTTTTATATGAGGTCTTACTATGAAGATAGGTAGAATGAGAGAAAACTCCACGTTTTAGTGCAGAATAAACTTGCTGCGATATTTACCTGAAATCTCACAGTTGACAGCAACCAATCATGAACTGCAATTTAAAAGTACATCTTGGCCAAGAGTACGTATGAACTCTTTTAAAAATGGGGGTCTTTCTATGGGATTTTTCGCAATAGTTTCCCTTCCTGCAGCGCTTTAATCAGTTTTAACTGGAATTAAAAATTTAAAATAAAATAAATAAAAAATAATTATTTTTTTAATATTCTACAATTCTCACCGATATGCTTAAATACCTTTAGTAAATCTTCGCAAATTCATAAGGGTTTGATCTTGTATGGAGGAATCGGATAAGGAAGATCATAATACGACGTTTAGGTTAAATCTTAGGTATTTCCTACTGGAAGGAATAGCATCGCAAGTAATGTTTACACTTCTAGCGATACCTTTTATTAGTCTTTACTTAGTTTCAATTGGAGCTGATCCATCACTGATTGGTTTTGTTGCAGCAATTCCTTATATTTCAAATTTGGTTCAGTTACCATCATCGCTTTTTGTTGAAAAATTCGATAGAAAAAGAGTTTTAATATTTGCAAATCTATTTTCAAGACTCCCCTTGTTATTTGTGGCTGTATTTTTCCTCATTGATGGAAACTACGCTTTATTTGTATTTGTAGCGCTTTTCACAGTATACAATGTTTTCAAGGAGATATCCAATGTTGCTTGGAACTCATGGATGAGGGATTTAATTCCAATTGGTATGAGAGGAAAATTGTTTTCAACAAGGTTAGCATACGGAAAATTCGCAGCTCTGGGAGTTACATCGATTTTCATACTGATTTTCGGTATCTTCAACAAATTCGCATTCTTTATTCTATTTCTGTCAGCGTTTGTAGCAGGTATGCTTAGCTTAGCTTTTGTTAGCAAAATAGATAATGTTACCATTAAGAGCAAAAGGAAAAACTTGAAAAGCATACTAAATGGAAATTTTGCGAAACTTACAGCATCTTTTTCAATCTGGAAGTTTGCAACTGAAATATCTTTGCCATTTTTCTCAGTTTATATTGTAACGATTTTAAAATATCCTGCATGGTTTGTTATAGCTTTAATATCGCTCAGTCAACTGAGCTCAATATACTTTTTAAGGATATCTGGTAAAATTATGGACAGATTTGGAAGTAAACCAGTAACTATTCTCTCTTTCCTAACATTCTCCCTTGCATGCATACTTTTTACATTTACAACTATGCCTAGGCCTCATCCTTTAACACCTTTACTACTGATTCTAATCTATTTACTTGATGGATTCTACTCAAGCATTCCTGGAGTAGCTTTAGGGAACATGATAGCCAAAATAACGCAAAAAGGCAACTCTGCACCTTGCTACGCTATTAATAATGTTACAATGTCTGTATGCGGAGCAGCAGGCTCTATAGTTGGTGGATTATTGGCATCCCTTCTAATTTCTGCAAATTTTGCAGTAAAAATCGACATAGAATCGTCTTTAGGTTTCGTAAGAATTCCTATAATATACTTCTCAAGTTACGACTTTCTGTTCATAATTTCTGCAATTCTTTCTGTAATTGCGGCAAAAACATTAAGACACTTCAAAGAAAGAGGAGAAACCAGTGAAGAAATAGTTAAGAAGGAAATTAAAAGTGCTATGCTTCATGATGTTCAGAGTTTGGTA
>CAZCHG010000143.1:0-1866 GCA_964498465.1 uncultured archaeon
TGCCCGTATTATATAATGCAGCAGATGTGTATCTTCACACATCAGAATATGAAGGATTTGGATTACCTGTGTTGGAGGCTATGGCTTGTGGTGTTCCTGTTGTGGCATATGGTAAAGCAAGCATTCCAGAGGTTGTTGGGCCATATGGAAATGTTATATACTCAGATTCCGATAATTGTGTTGAGCAATTCGTAGAGAAAATATTACAAAATATTGACAAAGGAGTGGATTATAAAGCATTAGAGCGAAGTAAAAATTTCTCATGGGAAAAGACCGCAAAGGAAACAATAAAAGTATATGAGAAAATAATTGGATATTAAGAAAAATAACCGTAGATGGTGGTAGTGTTATGTTAGCTACACTAAGATCAAAGATTGGCAAAATTGTATATTACAAAGTCCTCCCTGCATTATTCTTAAAAAATAATGGAACGTATGTCCTTAAAGAAAGATGGGATAATCTTATAATTTTAGATGCCTGTAGATATGATATTTTTGAGAGAGTGTACAGAGAGGTAGGAGTGGGCGGTAGACTAGAATATAGATTTTCGAGAGGAACAAATACAGCCACGTTTCTTATTGAAAATTTTGGAGATGGAAAGTTTGAGAATATAATTTACATAACGGCAAATCCTATGGTAAACAGGTACCTTGAGGGAAGATTTTATAAAATTATACCCGTTTGGAAAGCCTACTGGGATGATCGTTCTAATACTGTCCCACCGTCAGCGGTTTACTATTCTGTTCTTGAAGTTTTGGAGAAATATCCCAATAAAAAATTAATAATCCACTTTCTACAACCTCATCCTCCTTACCCTAATGGAACGGGGTATCATAAAGTAGTAAATGGTAAAGTTAAATGCAAGATAGATAAAAATTGTGAAATTAGTTGGCGAAATTTCCGCATTAGGCCTATAAAAGTGGATAAACTTTTGGAGGGGTATGTAGAGAATCTTAGGCTTGTCCTACACTATGTTAAAAAGCTCATTAATATATTACCCGGTAGAACTGTTGTAACATCTGATCATGGAGAAGCTTTCGGTGAAATTATTCATCCACTGATACCTGTGAGAGTTTATAGTCACCCTAGAGGAATTAGAATACCAGCTTTGACCAAAGTTCCTTGGCTTGTAGTAGAGACGAAAAAAGATACTGATGAGAAAAGGACAATAGTAGAAAAAGAAAGAATAAGGTTAAAAATAGAGAAATTAAAAGAGACGAGAAAAATATGAGAAATATGAGCTACGAGTTCCTAATATTTAAAAGATCTTCCTCTAGGGATATACCTATCCTTTTCATCCCAAAATTCTCTTGGTAACTTAACTTTTGGACAAACTTCGAAGAGACTAAAGGAAGCATAATCTATACCCCCCAAAGTCTCCTTGTATCGAGGCATAAACCAATGAATAACCCAAGCGGGAATTAAAACAGCCAAAGCAATCAATCCGCGAAGTATTTTAGATTTTACGTTCATAGTCCTCAATCTGCGCTTAAAGATTGAGCCGAATGTGGCTCCTATTCTAAGTAAATCTCTCGTTTCATAAAACATTCTTTTGAGTTTGTAAAAATTACTTCTAAATTTTTCTCTTTCTTGATCTTTAAGCAATACGTGAGGAGGAATGGCACAATACATTTTTCCTTTCTTCCACATTCTCACACCGAAATCTATATCTTCAGCATAACGTAAATCATGAAAACCTACACTCATAGCAAGTGTCCTGGAGCAAATTAAGCACTCTCCCAAACCACCAAGTGTATACTCTCCCAGTTCTTTTTCTTTCTCATGGTAGAACTTAAGAATCTCTTTGAATAATGGCTTGTAATAGCAATCTGTATCACAATATAGTATTACATAATCGCCCCGTGC
>CAZCHG010000144.1:0-1748 GCA_964498465.1 uncultured archaeon
ATTGGCGACGATACTCAAGTAAGTACTACAAGCACAACTTATGAAACTAAGAAAGAAGCAAGAATTGTTTTAGATTCAGATTATGGAATTAAACCTAGATACTTAACTTTTAAGGCAACTCTATGGACTAGCGATTCCGCTTATGCAGCCCATTTGAATATCTCGCTGGCTGATTGCGGGACTTATTGGACTACTTCTACAACTAGTACCTCGGAGGACCTCAAGGAAGGCTATATAGATATTTCTGATTGCAGCGAAGGAATTCATAGCTTATTAGTCCAACTTAAAACCGATGGAGCAACAGCTTATCATAAGTTGATAGAAGTTTATTATGTTTTCTAAAATTTTGTTCGCAATTTTTATTTTTTCGATAATTTTTCTACTGCTAAACTTCTCCTTAGCTCAAAATTTTTTCAAAATTCAAGAAAGGATTGAAAAAATTTTAAGAAAAAAACCAGTAAGCTTAAAGGGGAGTAGGTTTAAGGTTTTTGGAATAAATGAAACGAAAGTTATAAGGATAGAAAGAGGAAGGAAAGTTTTAACTAATTTGGTAAGAGAAAAAGAAGGAATAATTTTTATAACTAATTCAAGGTTTAAAATTTACGAGTAACAAAAATTAACTGAGCGATAAAAATTTGAAAGAAGTTGTCGAAAAAATGGACTAATTAAAAATAATGTTATATCGTACTATATCCATATGTATAATCCTACATACCTAAGCATCTTCCTTTCTCTAATATAACGCTGTTATGCGACGCATTTTTTATACTTTTCGTTGCATTTCGTTGCAGTTTCTTTTAACGGTAAAATTAAGGTTTACGATTCAATAATTTTCGTTAACAAATTACCTAGCTTCTTTGCTATTTTTGAATTTGCTTCTATTTTTCCTTAATGAAACGATCGCACCAAACCTTGACAACTATTTTTTAACGAGTAAGCTTAAGATTATAACGCTGTTATATTAGTTTAACCTTTTATTTTTATACAATAATGTTTAGCTATTATGTTAAACTAAAAATTTAAATATAAATTATAATAATAAGTAATTAACAATGAAGTTAAAAATTTTCCCGATAATTCTAGATGAAGAGTTAGACAGGAAAATAAGGGAATGGATGGTAAAAAACGGGTTTAAAACCAAAAGGGAGTCTATAGTTGCTTTGATTAAAAAAGGTTTGGAAACATGAAATTCTTAAAAATTCTACTTGTAACTGCTTTTCTAATAATTTTATTAAGCTCTAATACTATTGCTGGGAAATGGGTCATAGGAAGTTATGGAGTTGTAAATCCTGAAAATCCTGAAGAAGTATACCTTTTTGTTAATGAAAGTACTGGATTCGTAGGAATAGGTACTAATGCACCCTCTTATTCTTTAGATGTTATTGGAAGTGGGAGAATTACTCAGGATTTATATGTGGAAGGCTACTCATACCTAAATAAACTCGGTCGAAATCTGGTAGTTGGAACCTACGATCTTATATTCAGCCCTTCCTCCATACAATTGTATTCAGTTGATAATGCAGTAGGGCTTATAGA
This sequence comes from uncultured archaeon, assembly GCA_964498465.1. GTDB lineage: Archaea > Halobacteriota > Archaeoglobi > Archaeoglobales > Archaeoglobaceae > CAZCHG01. The sequence continues at coordinate 1,537 of CAZCHG010000144.1, forward strand.
TACAGACCTTTCACCAAATAGGATTTGGTTTTATGATAAAGCAAATGGAGAGTTACAAGTAAGGGCTGTAGATCTTGTCTTATATGATGCAAGAAAGATAAGGTGGAGCGATGTTAATATCTATAGAGGTGGAGCAAATTTATTAAAAACTGATGATTCTTTTGAGACTGCTGGAAATTTGTATGTTTCTGGAAATGTAGGAATAGGGACTA
>CAZCHG010000145.1:0-1694 GCA_964498465.1 uncultured archaeon
GGGGCCGTAGGGTAGCCTGGATATCCTCCCGGCCTGGGGCGCCGGTGACCCGAGTTCAAATCTCGGCGGCCCCACTTTTCAGTTAGTGTGTATAAAAAACTTTAAATCAAGAAAGAAAAATCAATCAGAGCATGGGTAAAACTATTTCTGAGAAAATTTTCAGTGAAAAATCGGGAAAGGACGTTTATGCCAACGATTTCGTAATAGCCAAGATTGATCACATTGCATTACAAGATGGTACAGCTCCCTTGGCAATCAGAAGAATTAAAGAAATTGGAAAACACATTAAAAATCCTAAAGCTATACATTTCTTTATTGATCACGCTTCTCCTTCACCGCGTAAGGAATTAAGCAACGATCAAAAGATGATAAAAAACTTTGCACGTGAAGTAGAGGCAGATTTTCATCTTCCTGGAGATGGCATCATTCATCAAGTGATGGTTGAAAATTATGTTTCCCCAGGAGATCTTGTAATCGGAGCGGATAGCCACACGTGCACATGCGGAGCATTAGGATCATTTTCTACTGGGATGGGATCTACTGATGTAGCCATAGCTATGATTCTCGGAAAAACTTGGTTTAAGGTTCCAGAAACAATAAGAATCAATCTTGACGGGGAGTTTAAAAAGGGTGTTTGTTCAAAAGATTTAGCATTAAAAATTATTGAGACTTTAGGAGTTGGTGGTGCAAACTACAAAGCTTTAGAGTATCATGGACCTTTAGTTAAAAGACTTAACATGGATGATAGATTTACAATTTCTAACATGGCTGTGGAGTGCGGGGCAAAAACTGGAATTTTTGAAAGTGACAACATTACAAAAAGATTTCTTAAAAAAATGGGCAGAATTAGAGATTTTAAAGTCATAAAGGCTGACAAAGATGCCAGCTATTCAAAGGAAGTATTCATTGATGTTGATGATCTTGTACCTCTTGTAGCTAAACCTCACAACCTTGACAAAATTGTACCAGTGGATGATGTTGCAGGCGTGGAAGTAGACCAAGTGTTTATAGGGACTTGTACAAATGGTAGGCTTTCTGATTTAAAAAATGTAGCAAAAATCTTGAAAGGCAGAAAAGTGAAAAATGGAGTCAGATTAATCGTAGCTCCTGCAAGTAGATATGTTTACTTGAATTCCTTGAAGCTGGGATATCTTGAAGTCATAGTTAAAGCTGGTGGTTTAGTACTACCTCCAGGATGCGGCCCTTGTGTTGGCATTCATCAGGGAGTTTTAGCTGATGGTGAAATTTGCTTATCAACTCAGAACAGGAATTTTAAAGGTAGAATGGGAAATCCAAATGCGTCAATATATTTGGCATCTCCAATTACCGCAGCAGTCTCAGCCATTTACGGAAAAATAACTGATCCTAGAGATTTTCTCAAGTAACTTTTTTGCTTTGTGTAAATATTTACTCGTTAGAAATATTGTAAGGATGCTTCACTAATCATTCTAGCTTTATGTAACTTCTTATAACTTTTAGTTGACGTATTGATGAAATTTTTCTTTCAAGTAATCTAGTATTCTTCATAGAATAATTTTGAAAATTTTTAATTCGTGAATCTATACTAGACCTAAATACAACTGACCTTTTATCAACAAACTTTATTAGAAGGGTTTTTCAACTAAATATAAAATCAAAACATTTGAAATCATCGTTTGTAGGTCTAAACTTACTTATTTCTCGTGTGTTTTTGC
>CAZCHG010000146.1:0-1672 GCA_964498465.1 uncultured archaeon
GTTTACGACTTTAAACAGAGTTACTTTAACGTAAACTGTTTTCTTTGTTATTTCTGATTTTAATTTTGCTTTACCTTGATTGTGTAACTTTATCCAGCTCTTAACTAATCCTATAACCGAATTAAAGTTGAATCCACGTAGTGTTTAGCAAATCTCCAATTCTTAAACAACATATCCCTTAATTCTTTTCTATCATTTTTGTTAAACTTCAAATGAGCCTTTCCACTCTTGGAATATTTGATGTGCCCGAATACTTAATCTAACACTGCTCTTTTCAGTTTGAAGTATTCTTCCATCAAATCTTTCGGTGCAGTTAATGGGAAACAAAACACGGTCAAAGTCTGATTGGGTTATAACTACTCATGTGGCGGAAGCTATATATACGGTTTTTTACAAAAATCTCTTTTGTAATTTAAAGAAAAGTATCCAAGGTTTTTGTGGAAACTTGAGGCATAGGTTACAAAAGCTTCATAGTTGGTGAACAGAAATGCTGCCGAGTCAAATGGTTAGATCATTGATAGGTAGAAAAATTAGAGTTGAAATGAAAGGTGAAGAAAGCAATCTAGTTGGAAAGCTAGAAAGTGTTGACGATTACATGAATTTATATTTGACAAACGCTACTGAATATAAGAATGGCGAGAAAATTAGAACTCTTGGAGATTTAGTTTTAAGAGGAAATAATGTAATCCTAATTCAACCTTACGAAGAATAAAATGGCAACAAGGGAAGAAATACTTCAAATACTTCAGGAAAAAGGAGCTGTTCTGCAAAAAGATTTGTGGAAGGAACTTAGTATAGACAGCAGTAAGTGCTCTAGAATTTTAAGAAAATTAGAAAGAGAAGGACTGATCAAAAGAGTAGAAGTTGTTGTTGACGGAGTAAAGACATTCAAAATAGTTCCAGCTAACATGGAAGTAAAAGAAAAAGCAGAAGAAGCAAGTTTAAGAATAATGATGGAAAAAATAGAAGATATCAGTGGTTTACCTCCATGTTTTGGATGTTTAGAAAAAAACTGTGATGCAAAATCTTGTATCAAATTGGAAGCTTGGTTGTTAAAAAAATCTAGAGAAAATAAAAGACAATGAATTGTTAATTATATGATTTGTAGTAGAACTTTTCTCTTTCTTGGACGAGTATCGAAATTAATGACTACCACTTGTTGCCATGTACCAAGCATCAATTTCTTATTAATGAAGGGTACAACTATACTAGGACCAACTATACTAGCTTTTACATGACTCGAGCCGTTATCATCATGCCAAGTTTTATGGTGCTCATAGTAATCTCCATATGGTGCAATTTTATCCATTATTCTTGGGAAATCCTTTCTTAATCCTGGTTCAAACTCAATTGTGGTCACAGCGCCAGTGGAACCTATTACAAAAACTAAAACAGCTCCATCTTTTTTCTCACTTTCCTGAACGAATTTTTGAATTTCTGGAGTTATATCTTTCATATCCCCATGGGCGTCCATTTCGAGTTCAATAATTTTAGACGTCATAAAGGAAACTTAGTACTAAAAAATAAATCATTTTTCTATATATGGGGCAAAAACTAGTTTTATAGATATGTTGCTTGCAAAACCTCGCTTTTTTCAAAGCGGGGATAGCAAGAGGGTAGCGAAAGGGGTGTTGGCGGTAGTTTTAAATACTCTGAATTTCCACAAAAAGAT
>CAZCHG010000147.1:0-1538 GCA_964498465.1 uncultured archaeon
TTGAGCGGGTCTCCAATGGTTGGCTCTCTGGTGTGCATTAGGAACATCCTTTTACTAGTTACAAGCTCACTGAATGGTCTTATTCTATCAATCATCTCGATGACATCTGAAGCACTTGAAGGAAACTTTATCACGTTTTCACCATTGTAAAAGCCAAATGCTTTATCGCCTCTCGATTGCAGATAGATTGCTAGCTCGATGAGTCTCTTGGCATCTCTCTTGTCCAGCTTTGCAGTACCCATACACCATACCCCGCCTATACCACACATACTACCACCTCTACAATAAAATAGTCTAACAAACGTTATATAAACTTTGCGGTATTATACGACAAGCAAGCTCGACAAGCAACTTCTTAATAAATAAGGACTAAAGTTAATAAAAAAGACTACTAAAGAAAAAAGATTAAAAGGTTAATCTTGGCAAAATGTATTATCTATGCAATATTTGCATGGATTTACATTTTCAGGGTCATATTCCTCTGGTGGAATACTGATTAACCAATTGGGGTTTTTAGGACATTGAACCTCGATTGTTGGCATTGGTTCATCTCCAGATTCGCATACATGAATTATGCATTTTCTGGGACACAAAGGACAAATGAAATGCCATGCTTCTGGGTCTCGACATGGTGTTTGTCGTTCTGCTTCCCAAACCAAGTCTTCGTTTTGCTTTACTATTTCTAACGCTTTTTCGAAATTAAATATGCATTTTGTCATTATCATCACCCTGAAAAAATTCTAAAGAATTACTGCTCTGATTTCCATTGTCCTTTGATGAGTATCCTGCAATTCTTGATATATACTATCAAGGTTTTTTTATCACCTGCGAAACCTTGTATGATTTCATCGTCTGTCTTTTTGTCTAACATGTTGAAGATTTCATATATGTCATCTAAATACCCCATTACTACTTTTAGGCATATTGTCTTGTCTTCCATCTTTTCTCACCCCTATTATTACTTATACCACTTAAGTTATATAAACTTTGCGGTGTTAACCTATGCGGTCTCTTGATTGTCCCTCTTACTATTCTCTATAATAGAATATATTATAGAATAAAGAACCTAAAAGGGACGTTGAGCGTATGTATGCTTTAGATAAAGACTTGGAAATTACCTAAAAACCTTCTCTTTGCATTTTGTTACGAAAAAGTTAACAAAAAAGGAGAAATAATTAAAGAAATAATTAGATTGAAAGTTTTAGGATTGACTCCAGAATGTTCTGGAGTTTTTCAGCACCAAATACTCCAGTTGCGAATATTGTTAAGTAGTATTCACCAAAACAGTAGGCACAAATGCATGAACCAGGAACTATGCTTGAAATTTTGGATTCATCACCCCTTTTTACGACGACGCTCGCTTGAATCTCGAAGATGTTCTCTCCAACCTCTTCGATTTTGAGTGCACTGTGTGCAAGGATTTTTGGTTGTACTGGCTTGTGTATGTAGGCTGTTTGACCATCTACATGAACTTCTGCCCCGAATTTCTTTGCTAACTCTTCCACCATTTCTACCATTTCCAATTCAACCCTATCCAC